>VAZL01000032.1:0-4778 GCA_005883445.1 Alphaproteobacteria bacterium
CGCCGTTGTAGTCGGCGAACGGCGTGCGCACGCCGTCGAGCAGCCAGACGTTGCCCCAGGTCGCGGTCAGCCCGGCTGTCTTGCCCGCCATCATCACGCTCCTTCGTCGAGCACGAGCACGCGCGGCGACGGCTCGGGCGCATAGAGCTCGGTCACGAGATCGGCGCGGCGCTCGAGCACCGCGCGCTGATTGATCGAGCCCTTGTCGGTCATCTCGCCGGCATCGAGCGAGGGCGGCTCGCCGACGAGGATGGCGCGGCAGACGCGGTTCGAGCTGCCGGTGCTCGTCCTTGCAAACGCGGCAAGCCGCGCGCGCAATTCCTTGCGCACGCGGGCATCGCAGGTCACGTCGTCGGCGGCGGCGAGCTTTCGACATGCCTCGAGGTTCGGAAAGATCAGCACGCCGATCTCGTCGCGATCGGCGCCGGCGATGACGACGTCGCGCGCATAAGGTTCGAGCTGCACCAGCAGGCGGGCGCGCAGCGGTCCAACGTTCACCCAGGTGCCGGTGGTCAGTTTGAAGTCTTCGGCGACGCGGCCGTCGAACAAGAGGCCCGCGCGCGGATCGGTCGGGTCTTCGAATTTGAGCGCATCGCCGAGCTTGTAGAAGCCCTCGTCATCGAAGGCCTGCGCGGTGAGGTCATGCTGGCGCCAATAGCCCGGCATGATGTTCGGCCCGCGCAACCGCACCTCAAGCTTGCCTTCGCTGGGAACGAGCTTGAGCTCGACCCCCGGCACCGGCACGCCCATGTTGGTCGAATCCTTGCTCTGCCACATCCGCGCGATCGCCATGGGCGCGCTTTCGGTCGAGCCGAGCCCGGTCAGAAACATGATGCGCTCCCCGCACGCCGCAAGCGCGAGCTCCTGCATTTCGTCGAACACCGACTGCGACAGCGCCGCGCCCGCGAACCACAGCACTTTGAGCCGGCTGAAGAACGTTTCTCGCAGCCGCGCATCCGCGCGAAAAAAGGGCAGCAGCGCCTCGTAGCCCTTGGGCACCGTGAAGTACCAGTTGGTCGCGATCTCGCGCAGGTTGTTCACCGTGGTTTCGATCGCGCCCGGCGTGGGCTTGCCCTCGTCGATGTAAAGGGTGCCGCCGTTGTAGAGCACGAAGCCGAAATTGTGGTTGCCGCCGGCGGTGTGATGCCAGGGCGACCAGTCCACGATCACCGGCGGCTCGTCGGCGAAGTAGGCGAGCTGCGAAAGGATCATGGCCTGGTTCGAGCACCACATGCGCTGCGTGTTGATCACCGCCTTGGGCGAGCCGGTCGAGCCCGAGGTGAACAGGAACTTGGCGATGGTATCGGGGGAGACCGAGGCGTGCGCGGCGTCGGCTGCGCCCGTCGGGACCGGCGCGAGCAATGTCTCGAACAGCGTCGTCGGCCGGCCGGGGATGGGATTGCGGGTGACGATGATCTCGATCTCCGGGCGCACCGCCGCCTCGATCGCGCGGGCGTAGCCATCGCCGTCGGCGGCGAAGACGAGGCCCGGGCTGATGAGGTCGATGATCGATCTCAGTCGGCCGAAATCCGTCGAGATCAGCGCGTAGACAGGCGAGATCGGGGCATAGGGAATGCCGACATACATGGCGGCAAGGCCGATGAGCGCATGCTCGATGTCGTTGCCGGAGAGGATCGCGATCGGCCGCTCGGGGGAAAGATCGCGCCGCAGCAGCGCGGCGCCGATGCGGCGGACCTGCACGAGCGTCTCGCCGTAGCTTATCTTGCGCCAGCCCGACGCGGCGCGTTGCGCCAGGAAAGTCCGCTCGGGAGCGGCCGCCGCCCAATATTGCAGGCGCTCGGTCAGCTTGGCGGGATAGGGCGCAAGCGCGTGCGGCGAGGTCAGGCGGATGGTGCCGTCGGGCTTGCGCTCGCTCACGACGTCGCGCGGGCCGAGGCGCACCGCGCGCACCGGCACGGGCTCAGCTTCGAGACGACGCGCTTTGACCGGTGTCGCCATGGTTCTTCAGTTGCGTACCGTCTTCGGCGCGCGCTTCTCGAGAAAGGCCTTGAGCCGCGCCTTCGCCTCGTCGTCGCCCTGGGCGATCGCCGAGATCAGCGCCTCGGTGACGTAGCCGCCGGCGGGGTCGGCGGCGGCAATCCGCGGCAGCACGTGGGTGACGGCGAAATTGGTCATGGGCGCATTGCCGGCGATACGCTCCGCGAGCTCGATGCCTTTGGCGAGACCGGCGCCGGGGGGAACGAGATAGTGCGAGATGCCGATCGCCTGGCCTTCCTCGGCGCCATAGGTGCGGCCGGTGAGCATCATGTCCATCATGCGCGCCGTGCCGATGAGGCGCGGCAAGCGCACCGCGCCGCCGCCGCCGACGAAGATGCCGCGACTGCCTTCCGGCAGCGCATAATAGGTGGAGGCCTCCGCCACCCGGATATGGCACGCGGCCGCGATTTCGAGCCCGCCGCCGACCACCGCGCCGTGCAGCACCGCGACCACCGGAGCCTTGCCGAACTCGATGCGCTCGAAGGCGCGATGCCAGCTGCGCGAATGCGCGATGCCTTGCGCGATGTCGCGGGAGGTGAGCTCGCCGAGATCGAGGCCGGAGCAGAAATGGTCGCCTTCGCCGGCGAGCACCACGGCCTTGATGGCGTCCGGCAGCGCCGCAAAGAACGCCTCGATGCCGGACACGGTCGGGTCGTCGATGGCATTGCGCTTTTCCGCGCGCGCAAGGAAGAGCACGGCGATGTCGCCGCGGCGCTCGGCCTTGAGCGAGCGCGGCAGTTGCACGTCGAAGCCGCTAGCGGATTTGCTCACGGCGATCCCCACAGCTCTGAAGTCTTGCGTGCGTTCGGTGACATTTCTCCGAAAACCGGTCAAGCGCTCACACCACCTCGTAGACGTCGAGCCGGACCGCGAGCTTCTCGCGCGCGCCGGTTCCGAGCGCCAGAATCCGGTTGAGCCAGGCCAGCGCCGGGTCGGCGGTCTCGAACCGCATCACGGTGCGGAAGTAATAGCGCGAAGGCTCGACCGCCTCGCCGCGGGCGAGCGCGGCGATCACCTCGGGCGGGCCGTGGCGCAGCCCGTCGCTGCGTACGAGGACGCGCGTGCCGCGATCGGTCTCGATCGCGTAGCGCGCCTCAAGATCGGTGACCCCGTCCGGCCGCACGATTTGCCAATCCGCGCCGGGCAAAATGCGGCCCTGAAGCCGCGGCCCCTCCACCCGGCCGCCGAGGATGTCGACCACCCGCCGTTCGCCATAGGGGGTCGTCCCGAAATGCCGGATGTCGGCGAGCTCGGCGTGGATGGTGAAGATCGGTGCTTGCGAGATCATTGACCACCGCCCGGTCCTTGCGGCGCATCGCGGCCGCGCAGCCGCCGAGCCGCGGTATTTGACCCTGCCGGGCATGACCCCTAAATGAAGCGGCGATCATTGGGAAGTGTCCGCATGTCCCGTTTCCTCCCGCTTGCCGCGGCCGTGGAATCGACCATCCGCGACGGCGATACGGTGGCCATGGAGGGCTTCACCCATCTCATTCCGTTTGCCGCGGGACACGAGGTCATCCGCCAGCGCCGCCGGCACCTCACGCTGATCCGCATGACGCCCGACCTCATTTACGATCAGCTCATCGGCATGGGCTGCGCCGACAAGCTGGTATTCTCCTGGGTTGGCAATCCCGGCGTCGGCTCGCTGCATCGCTTCCGCGACGCCTACGAGAACGGCTGGCCGGCGCCGATCGCGATCGAGGAGCATTCGCACGCCGCCATGGCCAACGCCTACGAGGCCGGCGCGGCCGGGCTGCCGTTTGCGGTCTTTCGCGGCTATATCGGCGTCGATCTGCCGAAGGTGAACCGTAACATCAGGCACGTCACCTGTCCGTTCACCGGCGAGCGGCTGGCGGCCGTGCCGGCGATCCGGCCGGACGTGGCCGTGATCCACGCGCTCAAGGCCGACCGCGCCGGCAACGTGCTCATCGAAGGCATCGTCGGGGTGCAGAAAGAGGCGGTGCTGGCGGCGAAACGCTCGCTCGTGACGGTCGAGGAGATCGTGGAGGATTTCGGGGAACGCAGCGCCAACGCGGTGATCCTGCCGAGCTGGAGCGTGGGCGTGATCGCTTGCGTGCCGGGCGGCGCTCATCCCTCCTATGCGCACGGCTACTACAAGCGCGACAACGCCTATTATAAGGCGTGGGACGCGATCTCCCGCGACCGCGACGCCTTTCTGGCCTGGATGAAGACGAACGTGCTCGAACAGGGACCCGAGGCTTTCGCCGTGCACTGCTCACGCCTGCGCGCGGCGGCGGAGTGAGATGCCATGACCTACAGCGCCAGCGAGGTGATGACGATCGCCGCAGCGCGCGCGCTGCGCAACAGCGACATCTGCTTCGTCGGCATCGGCATGCCGTCGGCGGCCTGCAATCTCGCGCGCCTCACCCATGCCCCCGACCTTACGCTGATCTACGAATCCGGCACGATCGCCACCAAGCCCGACGTGCTGCCGCTCTCGATCGGCGACGGCGAACTGTGCGACACCGCGCTCACCACCGTGGCGGTGCCGGAAATGTTCCGCTATTGGCTGCAAGGCGGACGCTTCACCGTCGGCTTCCTCGGCGGCGCGCAGATCGATCGCTTCGCCAACCTCAACACCACGGTGGTTGGGCCCTACGACAAGCCGAAAACGCGACTTCTCGGCGGCGGCGGCGCGCCCGAGATCTCCAGCGCCTGCGGCGAGATTTTCATCATCATGCGCCAGGCGCCGCGCAGCTTCGTCGAGAAGCTCGACTTCATCACCTCGTTCGGCCATGGCGAAGGCGGCGACCATCGCG
>VAZL01000032.1:4820-18543 GCA_005883445.1 Alphaproteobacteria bacterium
TCACCTCGATCCATCCGGGGGTGACGCGCGATGCGATCAAGGCCAATACGGGCTGGCCCGTGCGCTACGCCGCCGATGTGGCCGGGACGCCCGCGCCGACCGAGCAGGAATTGTCAGTGTTGCGGGGGTTGCACGCGCGCACCTCGCGCGCTCACGGCGACGCGGCGTGAGTGGGAGAAGAGGAACGAGTTTGACATGACCGATACACGCGACGTTTTTCTCTGTGATGCCGTTCGAACTCCGATCGGGCGCTATGGCGGCGCGCTGGCCAAGGTGCGCGCCGACGATCTCGCCGCCGTTCCGATCAGGGCGCTGGTCAAGCGCCATCCCAAGGTCGACTGGTCGGCGCTCGACGAGGTCGTGTTCGGCTGCGCCAATCAGGCGGGCGAAGATAACCGCAACGTGGCGCGCATGGCGCTGTTGCTCGCGGGGGTTCCCGATTGCGTCCCCGCCATCACCGTCAATCGGCTGTGTGCCTCCGGCCTCAACGCCATCGGCGATGCCGCGCGCGCTATTCGCTGCGGCGAAACGGAATTCGCCATCGCCGGCGGCGTCGAATCGATGACGCGCGCCCCGTTGGTCATGGGCAAGGCGCAGGAGGCTTTCCCGCGGGGCGCCGAAATCCACGACACCACGCTGGGCTGGCGCTTCGTCAATCCCGTGATCAAGAAGCAATACGGCATCGACTCCATGGCGGAGACCGGCGAGAACGTGGCCGAGGAATACCAGGTCTCGCGCGCGGACCAGGACGCGTTCGCGCTGCGCTCGCAGCAGCGCGCCGGCAAGGCGATGGCGGCGGGGTATTTCGCCGAAGAGATCGTCCCGGTCGAGGTCGCGGGCAAGGGCGGGCCCGTGACCGTCGAGAAGGACGAGCACCCGCGGCCGGACACGACGCTCGAAGGGCTCGGCAAGCTCAAGCCCATCGTGCGCGACGGCGGCACGATCACCGCCGGCAACGCCTCGGGAATCAACGACGGGGCGGCGGCCGTGATCCTGGCGTCGGCGGAGGCGGTAAAGCGTCATGGCCTCACGCCGCGCGCGCGCGTGCTCGGCATGGCCGCGGCGGCGGTGCCGCCGCGCGTCATGGGGATCGGTCCGGTGCCCTCGACCCGCAAGCTGATGGCCCGCCTCGGCCTCAAGATCGGCGATTTCAACCTGATCGAGATCAACGAGGCGTTCGCGTCGCAGGGGCTCGCCTGTTTGCGCCAGCTCGGCGTCGCCGACGACGCCGAGCACGTCAATCCCCACGGCGGGGCAATCGCGCTCGGGCACCCGCTCGGCATGTCGGGCGCGCGCCTTGCCCTGACCGCGGTGCACGGCTTGCACAGGCGAGGGGGTCGGCTCGCGCTCGCCACCATGTGCGTCGGCGTGGGGCAGGGCGTTTCGCTCGCGCTCGAGCGCGTTTAGCGGATTTGAAGGAAGCGCCGCCGTGGCGATGAGTGCGGGCTACATTCCCTTTCACCCCGACCCGTCGAAGCCGAAATACGCCCCGCCGGCGGGCGCGGTCGACGCGCACTGCCACGTGTTCGGGCCGGAAAGAAAATTTCCCTACGCGCCCGAGCGCAAATACACCCCATGCGACGCGCCCAAGGAGAAGCTGTTCGCACTGCGCGACTTTCTCGGCTTCGACAAGAACGTGATCGTGCAGGCGTCGTGCCACAGCAAGGACAATCGGGCGATGATCGACGCGCTCGAAAGCTCCAACAACAAGGCCAGAGGCGTCGCCTTCGTCGGCGAAGAGGTCACCGACGCGGAACTCAAGGCGATGGATCGCGCCGGCGTGCGCGGCGTGCGGTTCAACTTCGTGCGGCGCCTGGTCGATTTCACGCCGCGCGAGGTTCTCAACCGCATCGCGGCGCGCGTCGCGCCGCTGGGGTGGCACATCGTCGTCTATTTCGAAATGGCTGACCTGCCCGAGCTCGAGTCGTTCTTCACCACGCTGCCAACGACGGTCGTGGTCGATCACATGGGCACGCCCGACGTGAAGAAGGGCGTCGATCATCCGGAGAACCAGCGCTTCCATCGCCTGATGGGGCAGCATAGGAATTTCTGGGTGAAGGCGACCTGTCCGGAACGGATGACGATCGCCGGGCCGCCCTATGACGACGTGGCGCCCTTCGCCAAGCGTCTGGTCGAGCAATTCCCCGAGCGGGTCATCTGGGGGACCGACTGGCCGCATCCCAACATGAAGAAAGAGGCCCCCGACGACGGGGCGCTGGTCGACTTTGTCCCGAGGCTCGCGCCCACCGCGGCGGCCCAAAAGGCGCTGCTGGTCGACAACCCGACGCGACTTTACTGGAGCTAGAATTATTCCAGGCGGCGAGGTCGGACTAGTTGCGAACGCGCCTTGAGCTATATTGTGCGAGAGGAACATCAGGAGCAGCATCGAGCGTCCGGGTCGACGGGAGCCCGGCGGCGGCGTGGAATGGAGGAGACCGATGGCACCGGCGCAGCACGACTATGACGACATCCCCGGCACCTTCGTGTTCGACGCCGAGCGCTCGCGCCAGGGCTACGGCATCAACATGTTCTGCATGTCGCTGATGAAGGACGAGAACCGCAAGGCCTTCAAGGCGAACGAGGCGGAATATCTCAAGAGGTTCAATCTCACTCCGGCGCAGACCGACGCCATTCTCAAGCGCGACTACAACCGAATGCTGGAGCTCGGCGGCAACATCTATTTCACCGCCAAGCTCGGCGCCACCGACGGCCATTCGTTCCAGCATCTCGCCGCGCTCATGACCGGCTCCTCGCAGCAGGAATACGCCGCGATGATGCTGGCGGGCGGGCGCTCGGTGGAAGGCAATCGCACCAGGTCGGGCAAGAACAAGCCCGGCAACTCGAAATCCAAATCCAAATCCAAATCGTCAGCAAAGCGGAAGTGAGCCGTGGCAAGGATCATCGCAGGTGTGGGCTCGTCGCATGTGCCGGCCATCGGCGCGGCGCTCGACAACGGCAAGACCGAGGAACCCTATTGGAAGCGGGTGTTCTCGGGCTTCGAGAAATCCAAGCAATGGATGGCGAATACCAAGCCGGACGTCGCCATCGTCGTCTACAACGATCATGCCTCCGCCTTCTCGGTGGAGATGATCCCGACCTTCGCGCTCGGCTGCGCGGCCGAGTTTCCTCCCGCCGACGAGGGCTGGGGGCCGCGGCCGGTGCCGACGCTCAAGGGGCATCCCGCGCTCGCCGCTCACATCGCGCAATCCGTCATTCTCGACGAATTCGACCTCACCATCGTCAATAAGATGGAAGTGGATCACGGGCTGACCGTGCCGATGAACCTGTTGTTCGGCACGCCGAAGGAGTGGCCGTGTCAGGTCATCCCGCTTGCGGTGAACGTCGTCATGTATCCGCCGCCGACCGGACATCGCTGCTACATGCTTGGCAAGGCGATCCGCAAGGCGGTCGAGTCCTACCCCGAAGATCTGAAGGTCGTCATCTTCGGCACCGGCGGATTGTCGCATCAGATCAGCGGCCCGCGCGCCGGGCTCATCAACAGCAAATGGGACAAGAGTTTCCTCGACAACCTCACCAAGGACCCCAAGAAGCTCACGCGCATCCCGCACATCGACTACATGCGCGAGGCCGGCGCCGAGGGCATCGAAATGGTGATGTGGCTGATCATGCGCGGCGCGCTCGACGACAAGGTCGACGAGGTCTACCGCTTCTACACCGTGCCGGCGTCGAACACCGCGGTCGGGCACATCATTCTCGAGAACAGGCACAAGGCTGCAAACAAGGATAAGCGCGCCCACGCCGCCAAGAGCAGGCAGGCGGCGGCGCGCAAAGCCGCTCACCGCATCGCAAGCAAGGGACGATGATGAAAATTTGTGTCGCCGGCCAGGGCGCGTTCGGTCAAAAGCACCTCGACGCGCTCAAGCGCATTGCCAACGTCGAGGTGACCTCGCTCGTGGGCGGCAACCAGGACGCAACCGCCGAAATCGCCAAGAAATACGGCATCCCCCATCACACCGGCGATCTTTCCGAAGGCATCAAGCGTGCCGACGCCGTGATCCTGACCACGCCGACGAAGATGCACTTCCGGCAGGGCGAGCAGGTGATGCGCGCGGGCAAGCACGTGCTGGTCGAAATCCCGGTCACCGACAGCGTCGAGGACGCCGAGCAGCTGGTCAAGATCGCCAAGCAGAGCGGCGTCGTCGCCATGGGTGGGCATGTGCGCCGCTTCAATCCGAGCCATCAGTGGGTTCACAAGCGCATCGAGAAGGGCGAGCTCAAGATCCAGCAGATGGACGTGCAGACCTACTTCTTCCGCCGCAAGAACATCAATGCGGCGGGCAATCCGCGCAGCTGGACCGACCACTTACTTTGGCATCACGCCGCCCACACCATCGACCTGTTCCAGTACCAGGCCGGCGCGACGATTTCCGATTGCTACGCGGTGCAGGGCCCGATCCACCCGCAGCTCGGCATCGCCATGGACATCGGCATCGTGGCCAAGGTGCCGTCGGGCGCGATCCTCACCTTGTCGCTCTCCTTCAACAACGACGGGCCGCTCGGCTCGTTCTTCCGCTACATCTGCGACAACGGAACCTACAAGGCGTTCTACGACGACCTCAGCGACGGCAAGGACAATAAGATCGACGTATCCAAGGTCGACGTCTCCATGGACGGCATCGAGCTTGAGGACCGCGAGTTCATCGCCGCGATCAAGGAGAAGCGCGAGCCGAACGCCAGTCTGGCGCAGCTGCTGCCTTGCATGCGCGTGCTCGGCAAGCTCGAGCAGATCGTCGATCCGCAACGCAAGGCGCACGCGTAAGGTCTTGCGCCGCGGGCTGCGCGGACTTGTCGCATATATTCCGAAAAGTCCATTTTTTGTGCGATGACCGGCGGCCGGTTGCGCTATAGAGTGCCGCAAACTCAACCTACGGAGAGGAAACCTCATGCTGCGTATCATCGGGATTGCGTTCGCGGCAGCCACGCTGGCGGCCACCGGCGCTTTGGCTCAGGACGTGAAGGTCGGCGTCGTGCTGCCGCTCACCGGCGGACTCGCCCCGGTCGGCAAACAGGTCCAGGCCGGCATCAAGATGTACATGGACAAGAACGGCGCCAGCGTTGCCGGCAAGAAGATCGACCTCATCGTCAAGGACGATGGCGGCGTTCCCGACAACTCCAAGCGGCTGGCGCAGGAGCTCATCGTCAACGACAAGGTCGCCGTCATCGGCTCGGCGCTGACCCCGAGCGCCATGGCCATCGGCCCGCTCTCGACCCAGGCCAAGACCGCGAACGTGGTGATGGTGTCGGGCACCTCGGGCGTGATCAATCCCAACAATCCCTACATGGTGCGCACCAGCTTCACGCTCGGCCAGCAATCCGGCATCATCGCCGAATGGGCGGCCAAGAACGGCAGCAAGAAGGTCGCCATCATCCAGTCGGATTGGGCGCCGGGCGCCGAGGCGGCCGCGGTCTTCACCGACGCCTTCACCAAGGCCGGCGGGCAGATCGCCGAGACCATCAAGGTGCCGCTCGCCAATCCCGATTTCGCGCCGTTCCTGCAACGCGCGCGCGATCTCAACCCCGACACGCTGTTCGTGTTCGTGCCCGCGGGGCAAGCCGGAACCTTCGCCAAGCAGTTCGCCGAGCGCGGCCTCGACAAGGCCGGCATCAAGCTCATCGGCCCCGGCGACATCGTCGACGACAACGACCTTCCCGGCATGGGCGATGCGATGCTGGGCGTGGTCACCGCCGGCATCTATTCGGCGTACCACAATTCGCCGGCCAACAAGGAGTACGTCGCCGCTTTCCAGAAGGCGAACGGCTATCGCCCGAACTTCATCTCGCTCGGCGGCTACGACGGCATGCACGCGATCTACGAGGCACTCAAGAAGACCGAGGGCAAGACCGACGGCGATGGCTTGATCAACGCCATGAAGGGCATGACATGGGAAAGCCCGCGCGGGCAGATCTCGATTGATCCGGAGACGCGCGACATCGTCCAGAACGTCTACATCGGCAAGGTCGAGAAGGTGCAAGGCGAGCTTTACAACGTCGAGTTCGAGACCTTCAAGGCCGTCAAAGATCCGTTGAAAATGAAGAAGTAGCGCTGCAAGTGGGCTGCGAACTTCGGGTTCAAAAGGGGCACTAGAAGCATAGAGTTGCTAGTGTCCCTTTGATTCTGAAGTTCGCATGACAGAGTGCCGCAAGGGTTTGCGAACTTCGGAATCGGGACACTAGCGGCGCGCGCGGCTCAGGCCCCACGCGCCGGTCGTGCGTTCTGCGGCTCGCGCGGCTTGACGGCGGCCGCAAGCGGCCTTGCATCGCTCGCCGCGCCGCCGTCAGTATATGACCGTCGACGGGGCGACGAGCCGCCATGCTGACCATTCTGTTCGACGGAATCGCCTACGGCATGCTGCTGTTCGTGCTGGCATGCGGGCTTTCGGTCACGCTCGGGCTGATGAATTTCGTCAACCTCGCCCATGGCTCGTTTGCCATGGCGGGCGGCTACATCACGCTGGTCCTCGTCAACCGTGCCGGGCTGCCGTTCTTCGCCGGGCTTCCCATCGCCTTCGTCGCCACTGCGCTCATCGGGGCGCTGTTCGAGCGCACGCTCTACGTGCACGTCTACAGCAGGAGCCACCTCGACCAGGTGCTCTTCACCATCGGCCTCGTCTTCATGTCGGTCGCCGCGGTCGACTACGTGATGGGATCGCAGCAGGTCTTCATTCAGATCCCGAGCGTGCTGCAGGGCCGCTTCGAGATCTTCGGCGTGGGCGTGGGACGCTACCGGCTGCTCATCATCGTGATCTGCGGGCTGCTCACGGTCGCCCTGCAGCTCATTCTGTCCAGCACCCGCTTCGGCAGCCGGTTGCGCGCCTCGGTCGACGACCCGCGGGTCGCCCGCGGGCTCGGCATCAACGTCAACGCGGTTTTCAGCTTGACGTTTGCCGTCGGGTCGGGCCTCGCGGGACTCGGCGGCGCGCTCGGCGCCGAGATTCTCGGCCTCGATCCGACCTTCCCGCTCAAATACATGGTCTACTTCCTGATCGTGGTGACGGTCGGCGGCACGTCGAGCATTACCGGCCCCTTCGCCGCCTCGCTGTTGATCGGCATCGCCGACGTCGCGGGCAAGTATTACGTCCCCAAATTCGGGGCCTTCGTCATCTACACCATCATGATCATCGTTCTGATCTTGCGTCCGCAGGGCCTGTTCGCCCGCGCGGCCGGCAAGTAGCGTCGAGGACCGCCGATGGCGTCCGCGCTCGTCGCAGAGGTTGCCCGCCGCCTGGCGCGGCGCGCCCGCTGGCGCCCGTTCGAATACGCCTTCTGGCTCGCCGCGCTCGCGAGCGTGTTCCTGCTGCCCGGGCGGCACCTGATCCTCACCGAGATCGCGTGGCTCGCTCTGTTCGCACTCTCGCTCGACCTCATCCTCGGCTACGCCGGCATCATATCGCTCGGCCATGCCGCCTTCTTCGGTCTGGGCTCCTATGTCGCCGCGCTGTTGGCCAAGCACGGCCGCGGCTCCGACCTCACGCGGTTGATGGTGACGCTTGGCGTCGCGCTCATCATGCGTGAGATCGCCAACCAGATTCCGGACATCACCGGCGGCGCCGATGGGCTGCAAGGCGTCGTCGTGGCGCCCATTCTCGGCGTGTTCCACTTCGACATCTTCGGCCACGTGTCCTACGCCTACTGCCTGATCGTGCTGTTCGTTCTTTTTCTGCTGGCGCGGCGCGTGGTCTATTCCCCGTTCGGCCTGTCGTTGCGGGCGGTGAAGGGCAATGCGCTGCGCGCCTCCTCGATCGGCATTTCGGTCAACGCGCGGCTGGTGGCCATCTACACCTTCGCCGCGTTCTACGCCGGGGTTGCCGGCGCGCTGCTGGCGCAGACCACCGCCTTTGCCTCGCTCGACGTGTTTTCCTTCGAACGCTCCGCCGATCTCTTGCTCGTGCTCATCATCGGCGGCACCGGCTATCTCTACGGCGGGCTGATCGGGGCCGTGATCTTCAAGCTGATGCAGGACTGGATTGCCAATCTGACCCCGCAGTATTGGCAATTCTGGATCGGTCTTGTCTTGGTCTTGATCGTCTTGGTCGGCCGCGACCGCGTCGGGCTGTGGACCGGCGGCGTGCGCGCGCTCGCCGAGCGCCTCACGCGCCGATTGGCGCCGGGCGCAGCGCCCGTTCCGGTCCCGCCGGGCGAGGGGCACTGAGCCATGCCCGTCGTGCTCGAAACCGTGGGCTTGGAGAAACATTTCGGCGGCATCGCCGCGGTCGCCGGCGTCTCGCTCAAGATCGAAAAGGGCGCCCGCCACGCCCTGATCGGACCGAACGGCGCCGGCAAGACCACCGTGATCAATCTGCTCACCGGCGTGCTGAGGCCTTCGGCCGGGCGCATCCTGCTCGAAGGTCAGGACATCACCGCGCTCGAGGCCTGCAAGCGGGTGCAGCGCGGGCTCGCGCGTACCTTTCAGATCAACCAGTTGTTTCTCGACCTTACGCCGCTCGAGACCATCGGGCTGGCCATCGCCGAACGGCTGGGCGCGGGCGCGCACTGGTGGCGTCTGATCGGCACCAATCCCCAGGTGGTCGAGGAAATCGTCGAAATCCTCGCCCGCTTCCACCTCACCGACGTGATGTACGAGCGCACCGGCAATCTGCCTTACGGCAAGCAGCGCCTGCTAGAGATCGCGCTCGCCATTGCCTGCCGCCCGCACGTGCTGCTGCTCGACGAGCCGGCGGCGGGCGTGCCTGAAGACGAGCGCCACGAGATCCTGGCGACGGTTGCGGCGCTGCCCGGCGACGTGACCGTGCTGCTGATCGAGCACGACATGGACATCGTGTTCTCGTTCGCCGATCGCATCTCGGTGCTGGTCAACGGCGCCTTGTTCGTCGACGGTGCGCCGGAGGAGGTGGCGCGCGATCCCCGCGTCAAGGCGGTGTATCTGGGAGAGTCGCTCGATGCCTGAACTGCTGACCATCGAGCGGCTGAGCGCAGGCTACGGCGAGGCGGTCGTGCTCAACGAGGTCTCGCTCGCGCTCGCCGAGGGCCAATCGCTCGCGCTGCTCGGCCGTAACGGCATGGGCAAGACCACCCTGATCAATTCGATCGTGGGCGTGACGCGCTTCCTCGCCGGCCGTATCGGCCTCGATGGCCGTGACATCACGCCGCTGCGCGCGGACCAGCGCGCCCTTGCCGGTATCGGCTGGGTGCCGCAGGAGCGCAACATCTTCAAATCGCTCACCGTCGAGGAGAATCTCACCGCCGTGGCCCGGCCCGGCCCATGGACCGAGGCGCGCATCTACGAGCTGTTTCCGCGGCTTGAGGAACGCCGCCGCAATCTCGGCAACCAGCTCTCGGGCGGCGAACAGCAGATGCTCGCGGTTGGCCGCGCCTTGATCCTCAATCCGCGCGTCATGCTGCTCGACGAGCCGCTGGAGGGACTCGCCCCGATCCTGGTCGAGGAGCTATTGCTGGCGCTGCGGCGCATCATCCGCGACGAGGGCATGTCGGCGATCTTGGTCGAGCAGAACGCGCAGAAGGTGCTCGGCGTCACCGACCGGGCCGCGATCCTCGAGCGCGGCGCGGTGGTCTACGAGGGGGCGAGCGCCGATCTTGCCGCCGACCGCGCGGTGCTGGAGAGCTATCTCGGCGTCACCGCCGCCGGCTCCCGCCGCAGGGGCAGGCATTGACCCGGCGCCGCCGCCCGGCACGGATGGGATGTGTCCCACCTCGGCGGGCGGGACAATTCGCCTGTCGTTTTGTGGTTGACGCCGCCGCGGCCGGCGTGCCTTTGCTCGCGGTCGATTGCCCGTAGGAGCCGGATCGATGAAGCGAACCAAACCGCCGTTTCGTGCCGACCATGTCGGCAGCTTCCTGCGCCCGGCGGCGCTCAAGGAAGCGCGGACCAAGCGCGAAAAGGGCGCCCTCACCGCCGTCGAGCTCAAGGCGGTCGAGGACCGCGAGATCGAGAAGGTCATCAAGCGGCAGGAGGAGCTCGGCCTTCAGCTTGCGACCGACGGCGAGTTCCGCCGCTCCTGGTGGCACTTCGACTTTCTCGGGATGCTCGACGGCGTCGAGATTTACGAGGCCGAGCAGGGCATCCAATTCCGCGGCGTGCAAACCAAGGCGCAGGGGCTGCGCATCGTGGGCAAGGTCGGCTTTTCCGACCATCCGATGCTGGCGCACTTCAAGTTTCTCAAAGCCCACTCCAAGGTCACGCCGAAGATGACCATCCCGGCGCCGCCGGTGCTGCATTTCCGCCTCGCCAAGGACGGCATCAAGAAGGGCGTCTATCCCGATCTCGACGGCTTCTTCCACGATCTCGGCAATGCCTACAAGCAAGCGGTGAAGGCGTTCTACGACGCCGGTTGCCGCTATCTGCAGTTCGACGACACGGTGTGGGCCTATCTTTGCTCGCAGGAGGAGCTGCGCAAGGCGCGCGAGCGGATGTCGAACGTCGATCAGCTCCAGGGCATCTATGCGCGCGTGATCAACACCGCGCTCGAAGCCAAGCCCGCCGACATGACCATCACCACCCATGTCTGCCGCGGCAATTTCCGCTCGACCTGGATTTCGGAAGGCGGCTACGAGCCGGTGGCGGAGACGCTGCTGGGCAAGGTGAACTACGACGGCTATTTTCTCGAATACGACACCGAGCGTGCCGGCGGCTTCGAGCCGCTGCGCTTCCTGCCCAAGGGCAACAAGGTCGTCGTGCTGGGCCTCGTCACCTCCAAGAGCGGCACGCTCGAGAAGAAGGACGACATCGAACGCCGGATCGAGGAAGCGGGCAAATTCGCTCCGCCCGAGCAGTTCTGCCTGTCGCCGCAGTGCGGCTTCGCCTCGACCGAGGAAGGCAACGTCCTGGCCGAGGAGGAGCAGTGGGCGAAACTGCGCATGATCGTCGAACTCGCCGACAAGGTCTGGGGACGATGAGCATGCAACCTTAAACCAAGGGATCGCCAAGAATCCCAATAAGAATCCCAACAAGAATCCCAACAAGAATCGCAAGTCGAACATCAGCTAGCTGGAGGAACGCATGCTTGCACGATTGAAATGGCGAGGCGCCGTGGCCTCGTTCTTCGCCGCAGGGCCGCTCGCGGCCAACGGCAAGCAGGCGCTCCTCGGCATGAAGATCTGGGAGGAGGAGATCAACGCCAAGGGAGGCCTGCTCGGCCGCCCGGTCAAGCTGGTCTATTACGACGACCAGTCGAATCCCTCGACGGTGCCGGGCATCTACACCAAGCTGATCGACGTCGACAAGGTCGACCTCGTGCTCGGCCCTTACGCCACCGCCCAGGCTGCCCCGGCCATGCCGGTCATCATGCAGAAGGGCAAGGTCTTCATCATCCTGTTCGGGCTCGATGTGAACCACGAGTTCAATTACCCGAAATTCTTCGCGATGATCCCGACCGGGCCGGATACCAAACCGTCCTTCACCGACGGCTTCTTCGAGGTCGCGGCGGCGCAGAATCCAAAACCGCAAACGGTCGCGCTGGTCGCCGCCGACCAGGAGTTTTCCCGCAACGCCTGCGACGGCGCGCGCGACAACGCCAAGAAAACCAACATAAAGGTCATCTACGACAAGACCTATCCGCCATCGACCGCCGACTTCACGCCGATCGTGCGGGCGATCCAGGCGGCCAACCCAGACATTGTCACGATCTGTTCCTACCCGCTCGACTCGGTGGGGATGGTGAAAGCGGTCAACGAGCTCAACTACAGACCTAAGATGATCGGCGGCGCCATGGTCGGATTGCAGGCGACCGTGTTCAAGCGACAACTCGGACCATTGCTCAACGGCTGGGTCAATTACGAGACCTGGGTCCCGGCGAAGGCGTTGACGTTCGACGGCACCGAGGCATTCCTCAAGCAGTACCAGGCGCGGGCCGGCGCGGAGGGCGTCGATCCGCTCGGCTACTACCTCGGGACCTGGGGCTACGCCTACATCCAGATCCTCGGCGAGGCGGTGCAGGCCACCAAGAGCCTCGACGACAACAAGCTCGCCGACTACATCGGCAAGACCACGTTCAAGACCATCATGGGCGACGTGAAGTTCGGCAAGGGCGGCGAGTGGGCGCAGGGCCGCATGCTGCAGGTCCAGTACCACGACATCAAGAGTGGCGACCTCGAGCAGTTCCGCGGCATGGACACGCAGACCGTGCTCACGCCGCCGCAATACAAGACCGGCAACGTGATCTATCCCTACGAGAAGGCGAAGTAGGCGCTGCGTTTGTCCCGGATGCGGCGCTTTCCCGCGAAGCGCCGCGCCCGGAACGCGTGAGGTCGGCGTGTTATGCTGCTACCCACCACCCTGGTCGGCTCCTACCCCCAGCCGGACTGGCTGATCGACCGGGCCAAGCTTTCCAAGCAAGTGCCGCGCGTGCGCGCGCACGACCTCTGGCTCGTCGATCCGCAACGGCTCGACGGCGCGCAGGATGACGCCACGCTGCTCGCCATCCGCGATCAGGAGCGCGCCGGCCTCGACATCATCACCGACGGCGAGCAGCGTCGCGAGAGCTATTCCAACCGCTTTGCCACCGCGCTCGCGGGTATCGATCTCGACAATCCCGGCAAGACCCCCAACCGCACCGGCGGATTTTCGACCGTGCCGCGGGTGGTGGGGCCGATCCGGCGCAAGCATCCGGTCGAGGTCCGCGACGTGGAATTCCTGCGCGCCAACACCGATAGGATGATCAAGATGACGGTGCCCGGACCGTTCACCATGTCGGCGCAATGTCAGGACGATTTCTATGGCGACGAGGAGCGGCTGGCGCTCGACTATGCGGCGGCGGTCAACGCCGAGATCAACGATCTGTTCGCGGCCGGTGCCGATATCGTGCAGATCGACGAGCCCTGGATGCAGTCGCGGCCGGAGAAGGCGCGCAAGTGCATATCTGCTTCGGCTATGCCGCGGTGGTGAAGGACAAGCCTTCCGGCTATTCGTTCCTGGCGGAGTTCGACCGCTCGGCGGTCGATCAGGTCTCGATCGAGGCCGCTCAGCCCAAGCTCGATCTGTCGGTCTTGCAACAATTGCCGTCGAAGACGATCATCCTCGGCGTCATCGATCTGTCGGACCCGACGGTCGAGGCGCCCGAAACCGTCGCCGAGCGCATCCGCAAGGCGTTGCCGTTCGCCCCGCCCGAGCGGATCGTGGTGGCGCCGGATTGCGGCCTCAAATATCTTCCGCGCGAGGTCGCATTCGGAAAAATGCGCGCGATGGTCGAGGGCGCGGAGATCGTGCGCCGCGAGATCGCGGGATAGACATCATGCCGCGGGCAACAATAGAGGATAGGAGCCAGCCATGCCCTACGTGACCGAAGACAACCTGACCGATGTCGCGATGGAGCGGTGGAAGGACATCCCCGATCCGCGCCTGCGACAGATCATGCAATCGCTGATCAAGCATCTCCACGGCTTCGTGCGCGACATCGAGCCGACGCAGGCCGAATGGGCGGCGGCGATCGATTGGCTCACCCGCACCGGCAAGCTGTGCTCGCAGAAGCGGCAGGAGTTCATCCTCACCTCGGACGTACTGGGCGTGAGCATGCTGGTCGACGCCATCAATCATCGCCGGCCGGGCGCAGCGACGCCGAGCACGGTTGAAGGACCGTTCCACGTGCCCAACGCGCCGGCGATGGCGAACGGCGCCGACATGGCGCAGGGCGCCCCTGGCGTTCCCTGCTTCGTCACCGGCACCGTGCGCGGCCTCGACGGCGAGCCGGTCGCGGGGGCGGTGCTCGATCTCTGGCAGACCGACGGCGAA
>VAZL01000033.1 GCA_005883445.1 Alphaproteobacteria bacterium
CGCGTCCGCGGCGGAAAACGGCTCTCCGGTCAAGAAGTAGCGGCGGGCTGCTCTGGCGCCGATGGCCGCGAGAACGTAAGGGCTGATCGTCGAGGGGACGAGGCCGATCCGTACCTTCGAGACCGAGAACACCGCCTCTTCGGCGGCGACCGCGATATCACACGCTGCCACCAGCCCGATGCCCGCGGCGTAGGCCGCGCCATTGACCTTGGCTATGGTCGGCTTTGGCAGCTCATTGAGCGCGCGCAGCATCGCGCTGATCGTTTTTGCGCTCGCCAAATTGTCCGCTTCGCTGCCCGCCGCCATGCGGCGCATCCAGTCGAGATCGGCGCCGGCTGAAAACGCGACGCCACGGCCCGTGAGAACGACGATGCGCGTTTCACCGTCTGCGCCGAGCGTGTTGAATGCGTCTGTCAGCGAACGGATGACAGTGTCGTCGATCGCATTGCGCACCTGCGGCCGGTTGATCGCGACGGTGGCAACGCCGCGCGCGTCCTTGGCGACGATAACCGAGGGTTCGCTCATCTCAGCGCCTCCGCCATCGCAGACTCTCAACGAATGGAATTCTCCAGACTGCACTATTTCTTGCAGCTCGCAAACCGCCATGAGGCCGCGTTGAAGCTGGTTTTGTGCGAAACCCGCATTCAGACGAGAGGCTTACGGCTGGGCCTACGCCGCTGTCCTGCGTCTCGCGTCGGACGATCGCCAATGTCACACAATCGTCATGGGCATCGAATGTAACAGGTCGGAGCCAATGCCAAATCCTGGGTCCCATCCATGACCAATGATCCGAATGCGCGGTCCGATCGCATCAATGGCGAGATGCTCGACACCATCGACGAAGAACTTGAGATGGAGATCGACGACGATCGCCTGGCCAAGCTGTTGACCGAGATCGCCGAGCATCCCCAGCCGGAGACGCTCGATCGTCGCGTCTACTTCAAGGAGTTGCTTCGTCTGCAAGGCGAGTTAGTGAAACTGCAGGACTGGATCGTGCACCACAAGCTGAAGGTCGTGGTCCTCTTCGAGGGCCGCGACGCGGCGGGAAAGGGCGGGGTCATCAAGCGGATCACACAGCGCCTCAATCCGCGGATCTGCCGGGTCGCGGCGCTGCCGGCTCCCAGCGAGCGCGAACGCACCCAGTGGTATTTTCAGCGCTACGTGGCGCATCTTCCGGCCGGCGGAGAAATCGTCCTGTTCGACCGCAGCTGGTACAACCGCGCCGGCGTCGAGCAGGTGATGGGATTCTGCACGGAAGAACAATACCAGGAATTCTTCCATTCCGTTCCCGAATTCGAGCGCATGCTGGTGCGTTCGGGCATTATCCTGCTGAAGTACTGGTTTTCCATCAGCGACGAGGAGCAGCAATTTCGCTTCCTTATGCGCATCCACGATCCACTCAAGCAATGGGGAAGCTCAGTCCCATGGATGTCGAGTCGAGGGCGCGCTGGGAGCAATACACCAAAGCCAAAGAGATGATGTTGGAGCGCACCAATATCCCCGAGGCGCCGTGGTGGATCGTTGACGCCGACGACAAGAAGAAGGCGCGCCTGAACTGCATCTCGCATCTATTGAGCCAAATTCCCTATGACTACATCCATCATCAGGAGATCCCGCTGCCGCCGCGCGTCCACAACCCCGATTATCACCGGGGACCGGTCCCCAAGCAGATGTACGTTCCGGCGATTTATTAGGTCGCGAACTCGCGAATGACGCCGGTAGCGGATTGCCTGCGCCCCGAAGCGAGCTGATTTATCGCAAGGCGGAACAAACCACGCAGTGGCGGCCGAAAAGAATGACCAGCGTCGCCAACGCTTCAGAGCGACGCCAGCAATTTGCCGAATCCGTGGATCGCGCCGGCGACCTTGCCCCGCCGCAGCGAGCTCCAGATCATTGCATTGAGCCAAGTGACCACGGTGGTATCGAGATCCTTTTCCAAGAGCTCGATATTGTGGATGCTGCCCCAGCCGCCGCATGGAATGTAAATGCCGTCGGGCTTGGTCGCGGCTGCGAGATAGGTCTTGCGCGCCACGGTATATTCGACCGGAATCGGCAGGCGTCGGATCTCGACGTTGCGTTTGATCCCCAGCGCCGCGTTGTTCGTGATCTCGATTTTCTCGGCGGCGAGATACTGGATCAGCCGATCGTTGATGAATTGTTCGAACGGCGTGGCCATGGCGAGGGTCTTGAGGTTCGCCGTGCGCATGGCATCGATCACGCTCGACATGTCGGTGATCGCGGGCAGGCCGGCGGCCTGCGACAGACGGTCGGCGAGCTCGTCGCCGAAACCCGATCCGCGCCGAACGACCGGCGGAACGCCGGACTGGTAAATGAGATCGACGTCGAAGCTCGCCAATTGCTTGGCGGCGCGTTCCATGCCCTTGATCGCCTCGTCCATGTCGTCGTCGGACAGCTGCCGGATCGTGAGCGAGACCGTCGTCATGTCGACGCCTTCGGGCACCGCCTCGTAGAACTCGAGCACCGCGCGCGGCGGAACCGGGGTCGGGAAGATCACCCCCACGTGCAACCGCCATCCGGTAAGGCCCTCAGCCATGCTGCTGCTCCTGGTGTGAACGCGAGGTCATCTGGGTCATGGCTGGATCATTTGGGGGATCATTGCGGGACTTTGGCGCCGGTCGCGGCGATGACCTCGCTCCATTTCTTGGTGTCCGCCGTCATCACCGCGAGCATCTCCGCGGACGAGCTTCCGACCACGTCCAAACCCTGCTCGCCCAGGCGATCCTTGAATTTCCCATCGGCGACCGCCGTCTTGACCTCGCTCGCGAGCCGATCGACGACATGCTGCGGCGTCTTGGCCGGCGCCAGCAATCCGAACCATCCGCTGAGCTCGTATCCCGGCACGCCTGCTTCCTGCATGGTCGGAACCTGCGGCATGAGCCTCGAGCGCGAGGGCGACGCGATCGCCAATATCTTGCCCTTGCCGCCGGCTGCCAGCGCCATGGCCGAGGGCGGGCCCGTGAACATCACGTCGACCACGCCGGCGGCGACGTCGGTCATGGCCGGCGCGGTGCCCCGGTAAGAGACCTGGGTGATGTCGGTCTTGGTCATCATCTTCAGCAATTCCATGCCGAGATGCGCCTGCGTGCCGAGCCCGATCGAGGCGTAGTTGAGCTTGCCGGGGTGCGCGCGTGCAAACGCCAGCAGCTCCTGCACGCTGTTGGCTTCGATCTTCGAGCTGGCGACGAGGACGAGATAGACTTTGGCGATGATGCTGATCGGTATGAAATCGCGGAACGGATCGTAGGCGAGGTTGGGATAAAGATTGGGGTTGACCACCAGATTGGTGTCGACGGCCATGAACAGGGTGTAGCCGTCGGGCGCGGAGCGAGCGACCTGTCCGGCCGCGAGCCCGCCATTGGCGCCGGGCTGGTTCTCGACGATCACCGGCTGGCGCATCGCGTAGCTCAGGCGGTCCCCCAGCGCGCGTGCGATCAGGTCGACCGCGCCGCCCGCAGGCTGGGGGAGGACGAAGCGGATGGGCTTGGACGGATAGGGCTCGTCGGCGGCCGCGCGCTCGCCCGGCGCCGCGATCAACGCGAGCAGAGACAAGCACGCCAGCGCGGTCGTGACCCGACGCATTGCCGGGATACCTCTTAGGCCACCGCCGCGCCGCCCACGCGCGACGGCATCGCCGCAGCGCGTGACGTCTGCGCCGGCGCGAACGGCGCGCGCAATCCCGCCTGCACCATCAGCGGAAGCACCTCCGCGTTCCACTGCGCGAGCTCTTCCTTGTATCTGACCCAGGAGATCAGGCAGCCATCGACCCCGATATCAGCGAGCTTGCCGAGCTCGTCGACGATCTGTTCCGCTGTTCCCACCAGTGGGTAGCCGCCGTGACCGGCGATGAAATGCGCCTTGTGTCCGTCCAGCGTCTTGGCGTCCAGCGTCTGATTGTGCAGCCCGAAGATCTTCAGGAGATTGCCGGCGGCTTCCCAGTCGCCCTTCTCGTAGACGTAATAGTTGAGATAATCCTTGGCCTCCTTCTCGCTCTCCCGGCAGACGACGTAGACGTGGATCCAAATCCGCGTTTCGCGCCCATGCGCGCGGGCCATTTGCTTGAGATGATCGATCTGCGCCTTCGCGCATTCGAGGTAAGTGCGGTCCTTGAGGATGACGAAATTCATGTCGCAGTAGCGCGTGGTGAAGTCTTGCGCCGCCGGCGATCCGCCGGCGTTCATGATCGGGGGATGGGGCTTCTGCAGCGGCTTGGGCTGGCTCCAGACCGCGGCGGCATTGAAGCTCTCGCTGGTGAAATCGAACTCGTCGTCCTGCGTCCATGCGCGGCGCACGAAATCGAGCCATTCGGTGGCGTATTTGTAGCGATCGTCGTGCGGGCGCATGTGGGCGCCGAACATGTCGAATTCATTCTTGAACCATCCGCACACCACGTTCATGGCGAAGCGGCCGCCGGTCACGTGATCGATGGTGGCCGCCATCTTGGCCACCATCAGCGGGTGCACCAGGGGCACGTGGACGGTGGCGAGCACGGTGCAATAGTTGGTCACCGCGCCGATCGCCGACGCCCAGGTGAAGCTCTCGAAGGTGCAATTGTTGAAGTTCGACGGCCCGCCGTAGCCCTTCCAGCGCCCGACCGGCAGCAGCGCCTCCATGCCGGCGCGATCCACCGCCTGCGCGATGTCCTTGGTGTCGGGCCAGTTGAGCTTCCAGGCCTCCGGCACGGTGGTGATGGTGGAGCCATGGCTGCAATTGAAGGCCATGACTCCGAGTTTCATGCGGTTGCCGCCGAACAGCCGCGCGCGGGCGGTATAGTCGTGAGCGAGTGTGGCAGAGCTCATGGTTTCTCGCCTTTGTTGCTGAGTACTCGCGCGTCGTTCCCGCGAAAGCGGAACCCATATTCCAGAGGCGGCGGTTATGGGTCGCCGCAACGGGGTCCCGACGACGCGAGCGTCGCGGGGTGCCCCTCGCGGGGACGACGGCTTCCCGGTTGAAGAGTCGATATCGAGTTCACCACTTCATCGGGCATTCCTGGTGATAGGGGTCCTGCCAGTCTTTGATCGCGGTGTCCTTCAGCGCGGCCTTCAGATTTCCGTTCTCGTCCTTCTTCACCTCCATGATGTAGAGGTTCTGGATCGGGAAGTGGTTGTTGTTGAACTTGAACGCGCCGCGCACCGATTGGAAGTTGGCCTTGCGCAGCGCGGCGCGCACGGCGTCCTTGTTCTCGATCTTGCCGCCCACATCCGCAACCGCCGAGTCGATGAGTTTGATGGCGTCGTAGCCGAGCGCAGCGAAGGTGGCGGGCAGGCGGTTGTACTTCGCGGTAAACGAGGCGACGAACTTCTTGTTCGCCGCGTTGTCGAGGTCGGCCGTCCAGTTCGTGCCCATGATCACGCCGAGCGCGGCATCCCCTTGCGCCGGAAACGTCAGCGGGTTCGCGACGGGGTCTTCGGTGTAGAACGGTAGCTGGTGTTGCAGGCCTGCCTGCGCGTACTGCTTGACGAAGGCGACGCCGCCGGCGCCCACCAGGAAGGCGAACACCGCGTCGGGCTTTTCGGCGCGGATGCGGGCGATCTCGGGCGCGAAGTCGAGCTGGGTCAGCGGCGTATAGACCGGGCCGATAGCCTTGCCTTTGAAGTAGCGGATGGCGGCGCCGACGTGCTCATAGCCGGCCTGATAATCCGCCCCGAGGAAGAACGCGCTCTTGACGCCCTTGTCGGTCATGTACTTGCCGACGGCCGCCGGCCAGTCGTCGTTCGAGAACGAGACGAAGAAGCCGTTCGGGTGGCATTCCTTGCCCGCGAATTGCAACGGTCCCGCCAGCGCGCCGACCGCGAAGATGCCGGCGTCGACGAACGACTTGAACACCGGAATGAGCGTGTTCGAGGCGCCGAGCCCGGTGACGAAGTCGACTTTGGCGTCGTCGATGAGCTTCGAGGCTCCCTGCACCGCTTCGGCCGGGTTGGTCTTGTCGTCGACCACCGTGTACTTGACCGGCAGACCGCCGAGCTTGTTGCTGAGCTCTTCGAGGGCGAGATCGATGCCGCGCTTGGTTTCGGTGCCTGCGGGCGAAATCGGGCCGCTGAGTTGCGTGAGGTTGCCGAGCTTGACCTGGTCGGCAGCCTGCGTCCCCGTGCAAAGGGCAAGCAACGTCGTTGAGGCTAGAGCAATTCGTCGCATCGTCGTTTCCTCCCTCTGGCGCTCTTTTGATTGCAACGCTTTGGCAAACCTTATCATCGAGCAGCAAGCCAGTTCAAACGTGGTCAGAGACCGACGAACCGGCGGATGGTCTCATATTCGCTGCCTAAGGCGCCCGAGTCTCCGCTCCAGCGCACGCGCCCGCGCTCGAGCACGTAATGGCGGTCGGCAAGTCGAGCGAGAACCTTGAGATTCTTGTCCACGATCAGGATCGATTGGCCGCCGCGCTTGAGCTCGCTCAAGACTTTCCAGATCTCGCTGCGGATGATGGGGGCGAGGCCTTCGGTTGCTTCGTCCAGGATCAACAGCTCCGGGTTGGTCATCAACGCGCGGGCGATCGCCAGCATCTGCTGCTCCCCGCCCGAGAGCTGGCCGCCCATTTGCGATCTGCGCTCGCGGATCCAGGGAAAAAGCTCGAGGATCGCGTCGGTGGTCCAACGCGGCGCGCCGCTCGGTCCCGTGCCCGCGGTCGCGGTCAAATTCTCCCACACCGTGAGGCTCGGAAAGATGCAGCGCCCTTCCGGAACCAGGCCAAGCCCAAGCTTGGCGATGCGGAACGAGGTGAGCCCGCGCAGCTGCCGGCCTTCGAACGTGACGCTGCCGCCGTGCGGCGCCGTCATACCCATGATCGAGCGGATGGTGGTGGTCTTGCCCATGCCGTTGCGCCCGAGCAGCGTCACCACCTCGCCGCGGCGAACCTCGAGATCGACCCCGAACAACACTTGACTCTGGCCGTAGCTCGTCTCGAGCCCTTCAACCGTCAGCACGGAAGTCTCCCGCGTCATCGTCTTCGCCGAGATAGGCCACGCGCACGCCGGGATGGTTTCTGATCTCGTCGGCGGTTCCGGATGCGACGATACGGCCGCCAACCAGGACCGAGATGCGGTCGGCGAGCGAGAACACCGCGTCCATGTCGTGCTCGATCAAGAGGATCGTGTATTGCCGCTTCAGGCTTGCCAACGGTTTCGACATCGCGCGCGATTCCTCGATGCCCAAACCCGCCATCGGCTCGTCGAGCAGCAGCATGACCGGATGGGTTGCGAGCGCCATGCCGAGCTCGAGCTGCCGGTGTTGCCCGTGCGACATCCTCGACGCGATGAGGTTGCCGAGGGGGGAAAGGCCGACATCCGCGATGAGCTTGCGCGCCGGCCGGCGCAGGCGCGCAATCCGTTCCGCCGGCTGCCAGAAGCGGAAGCTGTGGCGCTCGGTGGCCTGAACGGCGAGCGCAACGTTTCCCTCGGCGGTGAAGCTGTCGAAGATGCTCGTGATCTGGAACGATCCCGGTCAACTGCCCGACCAGGGTGGTCTTACCGGCGCCGTTCGGACCGATGAGCGCATGGGTTTCGCCATTGCGGATGCCGAGCGTCACGTCGTCGGTGGCGACGAGCGCGCCGAACGCCTTGCGCAAGTGCTCGATCTCGAGCAGGAATTCGCTCACTCGGCGGCTCCCGGTTTGGAATCCGCAGCGGGCTCGAGCGCCTCGGGGAAATCGACCTTGGGCTCGCCGACCTTGTCGGCGCCGGTCGCGCGCAGCAGCATGCCCCAAATGCCGTCCTTGACCAGCAGCACGCGCGCGACCAGCAGCGGACCGAAGAACAGCATCCAATGCTCGGTGAAATCGGAGAGCACGTCACGAAAGGTGAGGAAGAAAGCGGCGCCGAGAATCGGTCCGATCAGCGAATTGGCCGAGCCCAGGATGACCATCGCGA
>VAZL01000864.1:0-1969 GCA_005883445.1 Alphaproteobacteria bacterium
GACGACAGGAGTCATGACGACAGGAGTCATGGAGTCGTTCTCCGATTTGGAGGCGGCGCTGGGCGCAATCTGCTGACATCGCGGCGCCTTGGCAAGGCAGTCTTTGCCCTCGCCCCGCGCAACGGCAAACGACGTGCGCTGCGCTGCGCCCGGGCGGCTTGGCAATGGCGGCCATTTCGGCTTTGCTCCGGCGGCGTCGAAACCGCCCCCTCGAGAGCAGGAAACGCCCGTGCCCGATGATCTCTCCGATGCCCGCAACCAGGTCGCGATTGCCAACCGCATACTGGCGAATGAAGGCGTGTTCGATGCGTTCGGCCATGTCAGCGTGCGCCATCCGACCGATCCCGGTCGCTATCTGCTCCCGCGCTCGCGCTCGCCGGGACTGATCGAGGCGGCCGACGTTCTGGAGTTTAACCTCGACTCCGAGCCGGTCACGCCGCCGACGGTCCAGCTCTACGCGGAACGGGTGATCCACGGCTGCATCTATCAGGCGCGGCCGGACGTGATGGCGGTCTGCCACCATCACGCCTCCGCGGTGATGCCGTTCTGCATCAGCGGCATTCCCCTCATCCCGGTGATCCACGTGGCCGCGATCATGGGCGCGACCGTGCCGTTCTGGGATCAGCGTGACGACTTCGGCGATACCAGTCTGCTGGTGGTCAAGCCGGAAGAAGGCCGCTCGCTCGCGCGCGCTCTCGGCCCCCATTACGCGGTGCTGATGCGGCGGCATGGCGCGACCGTGGTCGGCGCGGATGTGCGCGAGCTGGTTTTCCGCTCGATCGCCATGTGCCAGAACGCCGAATCCCAGATGCGCGCGCTGGCGATGGGGAATTTAAGTACGTTGACGCCGGGCGAGACCAAGCTCGCGGCTGCCAGCAACCTCTCGCCTAATCCGTTGGCGCGCACCTGGGAGTATTGGACCGCGCGCGCGCAGAGCGCTCGGCGTTGACCGACCGCCGCATGGTTTTCGGCTGCCTCGATTGATATAGTATTTTCGCCTTGTCGCGGGCGGATCGGCGGCGACGTTTCCGCCGATGCCGAAAACGAAGCCCTCCGACGAGCATGACAGCGGATCAAGAGGCGATGCAGTGAGTCTCTGGGTAACGGAAGGCGAGGTGGTGCGCCTCATGGACATGAAGGGGGCGATCGCCGCATTGGACCGCGGGCTCGCGCTGGAAGCTGCCGGCAAAGCCGAGAACATGGTGAAGACGCACGCCATCTGGGGCGGCCACCATACGCTGCACGCGATCGGCGCCACCTTTGCCGACGAGGGCTTCGTCGGCACCAAGACCTGGGCGCATGCCAATGGCGCGGCGCCGCTGCTCATTCTGTTCGACAGTCACAACGGCTCGCTCAGAGCGATCATCGAAGCCTTCGCGCTCGGGCAGCTGCGCACGGGCGCGATCAGCGGCCTGGCGACGAAATATCTGGCGGCTGAAGGCGCCTCCGACATGGCGCTGATCGGCACCGGCAAGCAGGCGATGACGCAGCTGGCCGCCGTGGCCGCCGTGCGCCCGCTGCGGCGGGTGCGCGCCTTCAGCCGCGACGGCGCTGGGAGGTCCGACTTCGTCGCGCGCGCCAGGAAGGCGCTGGGGCTGAACGTCGAGGAGGCATCCTCGGTCGCGCAAGCGGTCGACAAAGCCGCGATCGTCACGCTGGTCACGCGCGCGACCAAGCCGATCCTCACCTCCGAGATGCTTGCAGCAGGCACGCACGTGAACGCCGTCGGCGCGATCTCGCCCGAGCGCACCGAGTTCGAGCCGGCGTTGCTGTCCCGTTGCGCGGCGGTGGTCGCCGACAGCGTGCCGCAGGTGCAAAACCTCTCGAGCGAGTTCATGCAATATTATGGGCGGGACGATGCGAAATGGCGCGCCGTGCGTCCGTTATCTGCCGTGGTTTCCGAAGGCCGCGGCCGGCCCGCGGGTGCCGACCTCACGTTGTTCAAGGCCATGGGAATGGGCATTTCGGA
>VAZL01000864.1:2007-3781 GCA_005883445.1 Alphaproteobacteria bacterium
GCCATGAACGAGACCGTCCGTTTCCTCGATCAAACCGGTGCCCGACCCGGCACAATGGATCTCTGGCCGGCGATCGTCATCCCAAAGGAAACGATCGACGCCGAGGTCGAGCGCCTGGCGAGCCTGCCGCGTCCTGCCAACGGCCGCCGGCGCTCGATCATCGCGCATCCGCGCGCGCAGAGCGGAAACGGCCTCGCAGCCGGCATCCAGGTTGCGCTCGACGTGTTGCTGCCGGGCGAGCGGACCGTGCCCTACCGGCAGAACTCGACCCAAGTCAACTTCGTCATTCGCGGCCGCGGGCATTCGATCGTCGGCGGCAAGCGCTTCGAAGTGAATCTTTACGACGTCTGGAATACGCCCTCCATGCATATCTATTGGCATGGCAACGACAGCAAGGACATCCAAGTTCGACTCACCTACTCGAACGCCGCGTTGCTCGAACTGATGAACATCCATTACGTGGAGGAGAACCCGCCGCCGATCGAGCCGGTCAAGCACGAGGAGCAGAGCGAGGAGGATAAACGGCGCCGCGTCTCGCCCTACGGAACGATCAAGCTCGATGAGGAGGGCGCCAGTCTCATGCCCTACGAGGTGCTGATCAACCCGCCGGCGGTGGAGTCGAAGGCGCTGCACTGGCCGTGGGAGCAGGTCAAACACCATCTCGACAAGCTGCAGGCGCTCGGCAAGGACTATATCGGCCGGCGCCTCTACATGCTCTACAATCCGATGACCGGGCGCACCAACGGCTGCACGCCGTCGTTCTTCGCCACGATGACGATACGGCCGCCCAAGATCGTCGACCGGCCGCACCGCCACACCTCCGCCGCCATCAATTACTACTTCCACGGCACCGGGCGCTCGACCGTCGACGGCGAGGTGCTGGAGTGGAAGGCGGGCGATCTCATGCTCTCGGCCCCCGGCTGGGCGGTCCACAACCACGCCTCCTACGACGATTTCGTCTACGAGCTGACGGTCCAGGATCAGCCGCTGAACATCGCCATGGAAAGCCTGCTGTGGCAGGAGAGCCTCAAGCTGCCGCTGGCGGTTCTCGGCGTGCAGGAGGGCTTCGGCACCAATCGCGCGGTCGGTTGAGCGGACGGAGCGTTCGCGCGGCGCGCGGCGCCGCAATTCGTTGCTCGAGTAAAAGCACTGCCAGTGGCGCAGTGTCGCGCGGCGTGCGCGGCGTCTCGCGCGATCTGCCGAGGCCATGCTAGGTTTGCCGCACGGTGGGCAACTCGAGGCTCTCACCCCGTTCGAAGGACCCGCGATGACACCGATACACGTTGTGATGCGCGCGTGCGCGCTCGCGCTCGTTGCCCTGTTCACGCTCACGCCGGCGCTGGCGCAAGATCAGCTCAAGGTCGCCATCGGCCAGATCAACAATTGGGAGAACCAGCCGCCGACGCTCGGCCAGGATGCAGGCATCTTCAAGCGGCACAACCTCGTGCTCGACAATGTCGGCACCCAGGGCGCGGGCGAGACCATGCAGCCCGTCATCGCCGGCAGCGCCGATCTCGGCGCCGGCGTCGGCGTAGCCGGCGTCATGCGCGCGTTCGCCAGAGGCGCCCCGCTGCGCATCCTGCTGCCCGCGTTCACCGGAACCGGAGACCTGTATTGGTACGTCAAGGCGGAATCACCGCTGAAGACCGTCAAGGACATCACCGCCAACAACACCATTGCCTATTCCACCAGCGGCTCGAGTTCGAACAACCTCGTGCTTGCATTCGTCGACGAGCTTGGCGTCAAGGCCAAGCCGACGCCGACCGGCGGGCCG
>VAZL01000865.1 GCA_005883445.1 Alphaproteobacteria bacterium
CGGGGGCATCGGGTAGCTCCAGGAGGTGGGAGTTGTCGAGCTGTGCCAGCGGCGGCAGCTCGGAGAGTGAACGCAGGTTGAGATCGTCGAGAAACTGCTTGGTCGTGGCATAAAGCGCGGGGCGCCCGGGCGTCTCGCGATGCCCGACGACCTCGATCCATTGCCGGTCTTCGAGCGTCTTGATGATGTAGGTCGATACCGCGACGCCGCGAATCGACTCGATATCGCCGCGCGTCACCGGCTGCTGATAGGCGATGATCGCCAGCGTTTCCATGGCCGCGCGCGAGTAACGCGGCGGCTTTTCCGGCGTGAGCCGGTCGAGATACGGCTGCAGCTCGGGCTTGGCGCGGAAGCGCCAGCCGCTCGCAACCTGAGTGAGCTCGACACTGCGCGCGGCCCAGGCGTCGCGGATCTCTTCGAGCAGCCGGCGGATCGCGTCCTGTTCCAGCGGCGGATCGAAGAGCTTCGCCATCTGCGCCGCGGACAGCGGCTCACCGGCGACCAGCAGTGCCGCTTCCAGGATGCTCTTGATTTCGCCGAGATCGTCCACGATCAGGACTGCTCTTCGGCTTCCAGAACAAAAGCCGGGTCGCCCTTGCGCTGGACGTAGATCGGCGCGTAGGGTTCGGCCTGCGCGAGCTCGAGCAACTGCTCGCGGGCGAGCTCGAGGATGGCGAGAAAGGTCACGACCAGGCGCGGCAGGTCGACGCGCTCCTCGAACAACGTCGTGAACTCGAAAAAGCGGCCCGCCACGAGCAGCTTCAGGAGCCGACTCATTTGGCTCCGGACGGACAGTTGCTCGCGCGTGACTAGATGGTGACGGTTGGCGCGGGCGCGCGCGACGAGCCCCGCCCACGCTGCCTTGAGATCGTCCGGGTGTACATCGGGCAAGTGCGCGGTCGTGACGCGATCGAACCATACGCGGACCAGCGCGAAGTCGCGCTCCGCCAGCGGCAGCTCGTCGAGCGCCTTGGCGCCGGCTTTCATGCGCTCGTACTCGAGCAGGCGCCGCACCAGCTCGGCGCGCGGATCTTCGGCTTCCTCCCCTGCCGCCGCGGGCGGCTTGGGCAGGAGCAGCCGCGACTTGATCTCGATCAGCACGGCAGCCATCAACAGATATTCCGCGGCGAGCTCGAGTTGCGTGCGGCGCATCATCTCGACGTAGCCCAGATACTGGCGCGTCAATTCGGCCATCGGAATGTCGAGCACATTGATGTTCTGCTTGCGGATGAGGTAGAGCAGCAGGTCGAGCGGACCTTCGAAGGTCTCCAGAAAAACTTCCAGCGCCTCGGGCGGAATGTACAAGTCCTCGGGCAGCTCGAGCAGCGGCTCGCCGTAGACGCGCGCAACCGGCGCACCAGCCGCCTGAGCGAGATCGAGCATCGGTGCCTTGATCGCTGCGCCGGTCATGTGTGTACCCCCACGCTTGCGGCCTCATTGGCCAATTCGGCCGCTGCGCTGCCCCCTAAGGGGGCGCACCCGCGCCTTGGCCCTGCGGCGCTCATGTGTACGCCAATCCCATCACCTCGCGCACGTCGCGCATCGTCTCCTCGGCGAGCTTGCGCGCGCGCTCGCAGCCGTCGGCGACAATCGCGCGCACCAGCGACGGATCGTCGAGGTATTTCTGCGCGCGCTCCTTGATCGGTTCCTGTTCGGCGATGATGGCATCGATCACCGGTTGCTTGCATTCGAGGCAGCCGACATTTTTCCGGGGTGCCCGGGTCGGAGCGATGCACGCGCGCCGGATCGGTCTGCATCGTTCGAACTTTCTTCGTGATCGATGCCGGCTCCTCGCGCAGCAGGATCGCGTTGCCGTAGGACTTGGACATCTTCTGCCCGTCGAGCCCCGGCACCTTGGGCGTCTCGGTCAAGAGCGGTTGCGGCTCGGGCAGGATCATGCGGCGCGAGCCTTCGAGATAGCCGAACAGCCGCTCGCGGTCGCCCAGGGCGAGATTCTGTGCCTGGTCGAGCATATCGCGCGCCGCTTCCAGCGCCGCCTGATCGCCCTGCTCCTGAAATGCCGCCCGCAACTGCTCGTAGCGCTTGGCGCGCTTCGACCCCAGCTTCTTGATCGCCGCCTTGGCCTTTTCCTCGAACCCCGACTCGCGGCCGTAGAGATGATTGAAGCGGCGGGCGAGCTCCCGCACGAGCTCGAGGTGGGACACCTGGTCCTCGCCCACCGGGACCATGTTTGCGCGATAGACCAGGATGTCGGCTCCCTGCATCACCGGATAGCCGAGAAAGCCATAGGTGCTCAAATCGCGATCGGCAAGCTTTTCCTGCTGATCCTTGTATGTCGGCACGCGCTCCAGCCAGCCCACGGGCGCAATCATCCCGAGCAAGAGCGTAAGCTCGGCGTGCTCGGGCACGTGCGATTGGATGAAGACGGTCGCCCGCGCGGGATTGATCCCGACTGCGAGCCAGTCGATGAACATTTCCCACACGCTCTCGGCGATAGCTTCGGGCTCGTCATAATGCGTGGTGAGCGCGTGCCAGTCGGCGGCGAAGTACAGGCATTCGTACTCCTCTTGCAGTCGCACCCAGTTCTTGAGCGCACCGTGGTAGTGCCCGAGATGCATCCGGCCGGTCGGGCGCATGCCCGACAGCACGCGGTCAGTGAACATCGGTATTGAGCGGTCCGTGGCGTTGCATCAGCCGAGACCGAGCAGCCACCGGATCGCGTACTCGCCGCCGCGCATGATGGGAAGCATCAGATAGTTGAGGACGCCGGTCACCAGAAGCAGGATCACCACCATGAATCCGTAGGGCTCGAGCCTGGAATAGCGGTACGCGAGTGGCCCGGGCAGAAGGCTGAGGGCGATCCGGCCCCCGTCCAGCGGTGGAATGGGAAGCAAATTTAAGGCCATCAGCACTAGATTGACGTCAATTCCAGCCTTCGCCATTTCGAACAGCCCGTCGCTATCGATCAGCCCGCCGGGCACCGCGGACTTGAGCAGGATTGCCCACCCGACCGCCATCAAAAAATTCGCGAACGGACCCGCTCCGGCGACCCAGAACATGTCGCGCTTCGGATGGTGCAAGTTGCCGAAATTAACCGGCACCGGCTTCGCCCATCCGAAAATGAACAACGGAGCCCGAGTCAGGACCGACAACGCGATCAGGAAACCCGGCACCGCGATCGTTCCGATCGGGTCGATGTGCTTCAGCGGGTTCAGTGTGACCCGGCCGAGCATGTAGGCGGTCTGGTCGCCGAATCGCCTGGCGACGTAGCCGTGGGCCGCCTCGTGCAGAGTGATCGCAAAGACCACCGGCACCGCCCAGAGCACGATGGTCGCAAGCGACAACTCCATCAACGGCTATTCTACCAGCTACCGGGCAGCCGTTGCATCCGCTGCCCGTGTGCCGGAATGCGTCCCGCACGGGGACTTATTCCGAGGTTCCTTAGGCGCGAACGCTTGCCAAGCCGAGCCGCGCAGGATCGCCGCGACCCATGCGCCGCACGACCGGCGGCGCCACCGCGAGATCGACGACGGTCGTCGGCTCAAGATGACAGGCTCCGCTGTCGATGATGAGATCGAGCGCGCGCTCGTACTGGGCGCGGATCGCGGCCGGATCGTTCAGCGGCTCGTCGCCCCCGGGTGGAATCAGCGTCGAGGACAGCAGCGGCTCGTCGAGCTCGGCGAGCAGCGCCCGTA
>VAZL01000866.1 GCA_005883445.1 Alphaproteobacteria bacterium
AATTGTCCTAAGAGGAGTTCGAACCGCTGTTATGCATGCACAAATTCTGGAACGAGCTAGGACACTTACGCCGCGGTATGTGGCAAACGCGTCACACTCCTGGGCAAGTGCTGATCAAGCCTCAGGTGGGTGGAACCGGCCGACCGGCTGGAATGTTAAGGGGCCAGCTATTCGGGCCTGGGGGCAATACCACTCCCGAGTATTGGATCGACGGGCGGCGAGTGCGGGCTGCTGCGCCACAGCGGAAAAGGCCGTGCCGTTCCCGAGCGACTGCCCGTCGATCCCTTGATTTGAGAGGACGGTCAGCAAGTGGCATTCGTTGCGGCGTTGCCCCATGCTGCTGAACCCTCGCCATCTCGTGCGAGCCTGAACGGTCTTGACGGAATCAATTTTTTCAATGCGGCCATGTTGGCTGGTTTCGGTCCCTATGTAGCCGTTTATCTGGCCGAGCAGAAATGGACTCAGGAGAATATCGGCTTCGTCCTCACCGCGAGCGGTCTCGCCGGCTTGCTTGCCCTCATGCCGGGTGGCGAGCTGCTGGATACGCGGTCTCGCCGGCTTGCTTGCCCTCATGCCGGGTGGCGAGCTGCTGGATACAGTCCGCTCGAAGCGGGCTCTGGCAGCGCTCGGCGCCATCATGGTTGCTGTCACCGCACTCGTTATTGGAATTTGGCCGAACTTTCCGGTGGTTTTCACTGGCCTGGTGCTCCACGGAACCACAGGCGCGTTCCTTGGGCCAGCGATTGCTGCCATCAGCCTCGGCATAGTCGGTCATTTGGCTTTCCCCGAGCAGCTGGGACGCAACCAGCGTTTCGCTTCCGCCGGATCGCTGATCGCGACAGGGCTCATGGGCCTAATTGGATATTTGCTGTCGTACCAAGCGATGTTCCTAATCGCCGCCGCGCTTGGCCTCCCACTACTCGTTGCACTCGCTGCGATTCGTCCAGCCGACATTGACTTCGCGCGCTCCTGCGGTGCGGCCCATCCCGATGCGCCGACTCGGCGCGCGAGGACCACGCATCGATGTCTTTGGAAGAACCCGGCGGTGCTTACCTTTGCCGCTGGCCTGTTTCTGTTTCAACTCGCCAACGCTGCCATGTTACCAGTAGTAGGAGCTGCTCTCGTTTATGACGGAGAAAGCCGCTCGTCGCTCATCGTTGCTGCACTAATCATCCTACCGCAGATCGTCGTCGCCCTCTTGGCTCCTTGGGTTGGACGGCAAGCGCAACGCTGGGGTCGCCGGCCGCTGCTCCTCATCGGGTTCGGGGCTCTACCGATCCGTGCGCTGCTGTTTGCCTTGACCGCAGACCCACTGTTTCTTGTCGGCCTTCAACTACTTGATGGCATCAGCGGGGTGATAGTCGGCGTGCTCACGGTACTCGTCACTGCCGACCTTACGCACGGCACGGGTCGGTTCAATCTGGCTCAAGGCATCGTTGGAACCGCGTCAGGACTTGGTGCTGCGCTCAGCACTGCACTCTTTG
>VAZL01000034.1 GCA_005883445.1 Alphaproteobacteria bacterium
CGGTTGAACGCTAGCGCGGATCGATCGCCCGCCGGGTCATCCCATCGGCCTGACTTCGACCACGTCGGGCAAATAGTGGCGCAGCAGGTTCTGGATCCCGTGACGCAGCGTCGCGGTCGACGACGGGCAACCCGAGCAGGCACCCTTCATGTCGAGATAGACAATGCCGTCCTTGAAGCCGCGGAAGGTGATGTCGCCGCCGTCGTTAGCGACCGCCGGCCGCACTCGCGCCTCGATCAGCTCTTTGATGGTGGCAACGGTTTCGGAATCTTTCGCCTCGAAGAACTCCTCGCCTTCATCCGATGGGGCAGCATCCGCGCTGTTCACGATCGGAGCGCCCGACATGAAGTGTTCCATGATGGCGCCGAGGATCGCGGGCTTGAGCTGCTGCCATTCGCCGGCGGTCTTGGTGACGGCGACGAAATCAGAGCCGAAAAATACCCCGGAGATCCCCGCGATCTCGAATAGGCGTTCCGCCAGCGGCGACTGGGCGGCCGCTTCCTTGTCGCGCATGTCGAGCGTGCCGCTCGTCAGCACGGGCCGTCCAGGCAGGAATTTGAGTGTTGCCGGATTGGGGGTCGGCTGGATCAAAACGCCCACGATCGGGTCATTGTAGTAGGTGGCGCCGCGCGGTGGAAGTTTCAACCTGTCGCTCCGACATCCCGAAGGGGGACGGCCTGGCGTGCGGCACGCCCCTTGGCTTTCGCTTTGCCGCGCACCCCCGGCACACGAGGCTCGGCTGTCACGACATGGCGTCGAGCTCCTCGTCGCTGAGGTGGCCGGGCACGATCGCGACCGGGATGGGAAAGTCGCCCGCGGTCTTGCTGACACTGGACACGAGCGGCCCCGGTCCCTCCTTGCCCGTTGCGGCGGCGAGTACCAGGATGGCGATGTCTTCGTCGTCCTCGATGAGATTGAGGACTTCCTGCGCCTTCTCGCCTTCACGGATCACGCGCTGCGGCATCACGCCGGTGATGCTCGACGCGCGCGCCGCGTGGCGATCGAGCACGGCATTCGCCTCCTCGTGCGCCTCCGCACGCATGATGTCGGCGACGCCGAGCCATTGCTGATTGCGGTCGTGGGTTTCGATCACGCGCAGCATGAGCACGGTTGCGCCGATGCGCAGCGCGCGCCGGCTGGCGAAATAGAGCGCTCGATCGCATTCCGGCGAATCGTCGATGACCACCATGAATTTCGGCGAATGACCAGCTTCGTAGCTGCGCCGCTTCTTGCTCATCGGGCTCCTCACCGCCACCGGGGTCACGTTATTGTCGTGACTTTGATTGTCGTGACTTTTGACGGCAACCGGCTGCGCCGGAAAACGTTGCCGGTCGCCGGTGGCGTTGCAAAAACTCGAGAATCTTGCCACGCCGTTCGGGGGCGGCACAAGGCCACGCGCGGCAAGGCAGTTCAGGCCGTGGGATTTGAGCCTCGCGTCAGCGGCGTACGAATCCGACGATGTCCTTGACCGCTTTCATGGTGTCCGCCGCGATGGCTTGCGCGCGCGCGGCGCCGTCGGCGAGCACGGAATCGATGTAGACGGGATCGGCGATGAGCCGCTTCATCTCGGAATTGATCGGGCCGAGTTTGACGACCGCGAGATCGACCAGCGCGGCCTTGAAGGTGGAGAACTGCGCGCCGCCGAATTCGTTGAGAACCTCCACCTTGCTCTTGCCCGCAAGCGCGGCGTAGATGCCCACGAGATTGTCGGCCTCGGGTCGCCGCTCGAGTCCCTTCTCGTCGTGCGGCAAGGGATCCGGATCGGTCTTCGCCCTGCGGATCTTGTGCGCAATGGCGTCGGCATCGTCGGTCAAATTGATGCGCGACTGGTCGGACGCATCGGATTTTGACATCTTCTTCGAGCCGTCGCGCAGCGACATCACGCGCGTCGCGGGACCTTGGATCAACGGCTCGGGTTGGGGAAAGAACGCATCGCCGTAGCCGTGCGCCTGGATCGACTTTCCGAAGTCGTTGTTGAATTTCTGCGCGATGTCGCGCGAGAGCTCCAAGTGCTGCTTCTGGTCCTCGCCGACGGGTACATGCGTGGCACGATAAACCAGGATGTCGGCGGCCATCAGAGTCGGATAGGCGTAGTGACCGACCGAGGCATTCTCGCGGTCCTTGCCCGCCTTCTCCTTGAACTGGGTCATGCGGTTGAGCCAGCCGAGGCGGGCGACGCAGTTGAACACCCAGGCAAGCTCGGCATGCTCGGCGACCTGGCTCTGGTTGAACACGATGTGTTTTTTCGGGTCGATGCCACAGGCAATGAAGGCCGCGGTGACCTCACGCGTATTTTTCGGCAGCTGCTCGGGCCCGCCCCAGACCGCAATCGGCTGGGTGATGGCGTGCAGGTCGACCACGCAATAGATGCAGTCGTACTTGTCCTGCAATGCGACGAACTTCGCGATGGCGCCGAGATAATTGCCGAGATGCAGGTTGCCGGTCGGCTGCACGCCGGAAAACACCCGCTCCTTGAATGCCATGCCCGAACCCTCGCCGGTTGCGCCGCCAAATGGCATGACCCGCGGCGCGGGTGCAAGCCCGGCTTAGGCCGGTGGATGGCTGCGATGAGGTCGCGCACGCGCCCACGGTCGTGACGTCGCGCGCAAACGACATGGGGGTGGCCTCCGCGCGTATTGTAATTGGCGCCCCGCCTTGCCGTCATCCCCGCGGTCTTGCGGCCCCAACTCGGTCGAGGACGCGCTGCCGCATCCAAGGCGCGCGATTGCCTCGAGCAATTCGGCCGCTATAGTGCGCGCGCATTTCGGGTGGGAGCTTCCGGATGGCCGCGACTCGATTCGACGTCCTCGGCATCGGCAACGCGATCGTGGACGTGATCGCGCGCACCGACGACGCTTTCCTCGCCAAGCATCAGATGCGCAAGGGTACCATGCGGCTGATCGACGAGGCGCAGGCCGCGGGACTCTACGATGCCATGGGCCCGGCCGTGGAGGTTTCCGGCGGCTCGGCGGCGAACACCATCGTGGGCGCGGCGAGCCTCGGGGCGCGCGCGGCCTTCATCGGCAAAGTCAAGGACGACGAACTCGGCGGCGTTTTTGCCCACGACATTCGCGCCGCGGGTGTCGCGTTTGCGACGCCGCCGGCTTCCGCCGGCCCATCAACCGCGCGCTGCTATGTGCTGGTCACGCCCGACGGCGAGCGCACCATGAACACCTATCTCGGCGCCGCTCAGGACTTGCATCCGAACGATATCGACGCCGCTACCATTGCCGCCGCTCAAATCATCTATCTCGAGGGTTATCTCTGGGATCCGCCGCACGCGAAGGAGGCCTTCCTCAAGGCGGCGAAGATTGCGCACGACGCCGAGCGCGACGTCGCGCTGACCTTGTCGGATGCGTTCTGCGTCGACCGTTATCGCGCGGAATTCCTCGATCTCATCCGAGCCGGCACGGTCGATCTCGTTTTCGCCAACGAGCGTGAACTGCACAGCCTGTACGAGACCGCCGACTTCGACACCGCGCTCGATGCGCTGCGCAACGACGCGCGGCTTGCGGTGGTCACGCGTAGCGAAAAGGGTTGTCTGATCGTAACGCGCGAGGAAACCTCTGCTGTTCCGGCGAGCCCCGTGGAGCGCCTGGTCGACGCCACCGGCGCCGGCGACCTCTTCGCCGCGGGTTTTCTGGTCGGGCTCGCGCGCGGCGCCGACTATCGCGACGCGGCGCGGCTCGGGGCGTTGGTGGCGGCCGAGGTGATCCAACATCTCGGCGCCCGACCCGAGACGTCGCTCAAGGCTTTGGCGCAGGACAACGGCTTCGATCTTTGAACGCGCTAGCCCTTGGCCCGGGCTTCGGGGTGACAAGGTCACCGGCTGCGAGGCGTCAGGCATCGGCCCGACCCGACAGCCCTCCCGAACTCACGATTTCCGCCTTTGAGCCCTGAGCGCACCGCGTGTCGGGCTCCTTGTCCACAGCGATTCACAGAAATCTGTGGCTGTTGCCGCGCTGTCTCGGAACCGTCGTGGTGATCTGGCATTGGTGGCCGGAAAGTTCCCAGGAGTGTTGTTGGTTCCAGGAGGTATTTATGGGTTCGATTGCAGACGGTCTCCCCAGCCGGTTCCCGATCGGCACGCGCTACGTGGTCGAGGGCCGCGGCGGGGGAGAGGGACGCCTTCGCATCCGTTTGCGATATCTCGAGTTTCCCGATGGCCGCCACGTCGAACTGCCGGCCGATCTGGCAAACCGGACGCGCGCGCGTCGCCGGCGCCTTCCTCGGCGAGGCAAGGCTCGAAAATAATTTCGAGGACAGGAACCGCGGGGAAGCCCGAGCGTTGAATGCATAGCGCCGGGTGGAGTGCCCCCCAGCCCCCAACCCCTCACCCATCCGGCGACAGACCCTGGCCCCTTTTGGCGCCGGGGTCTTCCTTTGTGGGCCGCTGTGGAAAACGGCAATGGGTATGGAACCTGGACCCTCCGCTTGCGATTGAATGCGTTGGCGCATTACCCAATGCGGGCTGGCGTCGGCGCCGGGTTGGCGGACCTCTCCCTTCGGGACGAAACCCGGCGCGTTTTCTTTTTAGATACTCGGGCGCCCCTGCCGCGCACAGAATCGGCGCATGATCTCAGCGGATTGATAGCTGGCGCCTGCTTGTGCGCTAAGCGCGGCCCACCACCAGATCGTCCCGGTGCACCATCTCGGCGCGGCCGCCGAACCCGAGGATTGAAAGAATGTCGGCCGACGAGCGACCTTTGATCTTGGCGGCGTCCTCGGCGTCGTAGGCGACGAGGCCGCGACCGACCTCGGCGCCATCGGGTCCGCGAATAACGACGGCATCGCCGCGCGCGAAAATGCCCTCGACGTGGATGACGCCGGCGGGCAGCAGACTCCTGCCGTTGCGCAACGCCGCAACCGCGCCGGCATCGATGGTCAACACGCCCCTGGGCTCGAGCGAGCCCGCGATCCATTTCTTGCGTGCGGTGATGGGATTGGCCGGCGTGAGGAACCAGGTGCAGCGCGCGCCGCCGGCGATCGCCGCGAGCGGATGTGCGACGCGGCCGGAGGCAATCACCATATGCGTGCCGCCATGGGTGGCGATCTTGCCGGCCTCGATCTTGGTCTGCATGCCGCCGCGGGAGAGCTCCGAGCCGGCCGCGCCCGCCATCGCTTCGATCGCGGGCGTGATGCGCTCCACCAGCGGCACCAGCTTGGCCTTGGCATTGCCGGCCGGTGGCGCGTCGTAGAGCCCATCGACGTCCGAGAGCAGCACCAGCAGATCCGCGCTCGCCATGGTGGCGACGCGCGCGGCCAGCCGGTCGTTGTCGCCGTAGCGGATTTCGTTGGTCGCGACCGTGTCGTTCTCGTTGATCACCGGCACCGACCGCAACTCCAGCAGTTTGCCGATCGTGGAGCGCGCATTGAGATAGCGTCGGCGCTCCTCGGTGTCCTGCAGGGTGACCAGCACCTGCCCGGCGGTGATGCCGTGGCGGCCAAGCACCTCCGACCAGGTGCGCGCCAGCGCGATCTGGCCGACGGCGGCGGCGGCCTGACTGTCCTCGAGCTTGAGCGGTCCCGCCGGCAGTTTCAGCACGGCGCGGCCAAGCGCGATGGCGCCGGAGGAGACCACGAGCACGTCGCGCTTGTCGCGGTGCAACTTGGCAATGTCCTCGGCCAGCGACGAGAGCCAGGCGTCATGCAATCGCCCGCCGTCGCTGTCGACCAGGAGCGAGGAGCCGACCTTTATCACCATGCGGCGGAAGTCGGTGAGGGAGAGGGCGCGGGACATGTGGAAAGCTTGCGGCTGACCGGCGGCACGCGACAACCATTGTCGCGCCGATGCGTTGTTTAGCATGCGCTTTCGGGTTTTCGCCAAGGCGTAACGGCATGCGCAGGCATCACCCCTGCGGATGCCACGCTTTGGCGACGATACTGGGCCGTTCCTGGTGCCGCGTTTGGTCGATCACCCTCAACAGCGCGCGCAACACGTCGGGTACGCCCGCACCGGTCGCCGCCGAAACGACGAGCGGCGTCTTTTTGGCGGCGCGCTCGAGCCGCGCAGTCTGTCGTTTCAATTGCTCCGGCGTCAGCGCATCGGCCTTGTTGAGCGCCACCACCTCGGGCTTCTCGCCGAGCCCCTGGCCATAGGCTTTAAGCTCCGCGCGCACGGTCTTGTACGCGACCCCGGCGTGCTCGACTGTGCCGTCGACGAGATGCAGGAGCACGCGGCAGCGCTCGACGTGGCCGAGGAAGCGGTCGCCCAGTCCCATGCCTTCGTGCGCGCCCTCGATCAGGCCCGGAATATCGGCGAGTACGAACTCGCGGCTGTCGATCTCGACCACGCCGAGCTGGGGATGCAGCGTCGTGAATGGGTAGTCGGCAATCTTCGGCTTGGCCGCGCTCACCGCGGCCAGGAAGGTCGATTTGCCCGCGTTGGGCAGACCGACAATGCCGGCATCGGCAATCAGCTTGAGGCGCAGCCGGATCGTGAGTTCCTCGCCGGGCTGGCCGGGATTGGCATGGCGCGGCGCACGGTTGGTCGAACTCTTGAAGTGGGCATTGCCGAAGCCGCCCTTGCCTCCGCGCGCGACCACCGCCCGCTGTCCCACGTCGGTGAGGTCGGCGAGCAAGGTCTCGCCGTCCTCCTCGTAGACCTGCGTCCCGGCCGGCACCTTCAGCACGATATCGTCGCCGTTCGCGCCGTGGCGGTCCTTGCCCATGCCGCCGCCGCCGTTCTTGGCTTTGAAATGCTGCTGGTAGCGGTAATCGATGAGCGTATTGAGCCCGTCGACCGCCTGCAGGATCACGTCGCCGCCCTTGCCGCCGTCGCCGCCGTTCGGCCCGCCGAACTCGATGAATTTCTCGCGCCGGAACGACACGCAGCCGTTGCCGCCGTCGCCCGAGCGGACGTACACCTTGGCTTCATCGAGGAATTTCATGACGCACGATATGCGATCACAGATGCAAAATACGAGACCCCGCGCGGATGGTCTCTTCGCGCGGCGCTAAAGAAATTCAGCCAAAAACTTGCGGGAAGGGAAGTATCCGTCGGGAGGGGCCAGGGCGGGCCATGCCTCACTGATGCGGCCCAATAGGCCGCTCCCGACGCTACCGTTCGCCAAGTCTGCCGCTACGCCTCGGCCCGAACGCTGCCGCTGCGATCATCGCGGCCAAAGTAACCCGGGGGCATTGCACCTCCCTCGGTTGTCGTGCGCGTCACCCCGACAGTGACCCGACCCCGACAGTGACCCGTACACACAATAATCCTGGTCACGATCGGCGCCACTGTCAATGGGCGCTCGCTCGCCGCCGTTCAAATCATGTGTCAACAAGTTCCCGCTGTACAACGTGTCAACCGACGCCGCCGTTGCGGTCGCGGCGCAGCACCTTGCCCGGCAGCGCGCCCGTGTGGGTCGCGTCCTCGACCACGATGGTGCCGTTGACGATCACACTGGTGCGCTTGCCGCTGGGATATCGATGTGGATCGGCATACGTGGCGCGGTCTCTAAAGTCAGCAGGATCAAAAATCGTCACGTCGGCGCGGTAGCCTTCCCGCAGCAGACCGCGATCCTTCAATTTCAGAGCCTGGGCGGTGGCGCCCGTCATCTTGTGGACGGCGAGCTCGAGCGGAATGATGCCGAGCTCGCCGACATAATGGTCGATGATGCGCGGGAACGTGCCGTAGAAGCGCGGGTGCGGCATGCCCTGGCTCACGGTGCCGTAGGTCGCAACGCAATTGCCGTCTGAACCCACGAGCGCAAGCGGCGAGCGTATGATATCGCGGATATCGTCTTCGGAGATCGAGGTGACGAGCACCCGCGTCGCGCCTTCGTCCGCAACGAGATAGTCGGCGACGGTGTCGATCGGGTCCTCAGCGCGCTCGGCCGCGAGCGCGCCGATCGTGCGCCCGGCATGCTGCGGCAGGTTGGGCGAGATCGAAATCCGCACGCAATCCCACGATGGAATGCGGCCCCAATTATTGAGCCCATGGCGGGCGATGTCCGCGCGAATGCGTGCGCGCGTATCCTTATGCGTGAGACGCTCCTCCCGGCGGCGTAGGGATAGGCGTCGCAGTCGACATCGAGCCCGCGCCGCTTCGCCGCCGCGATCATGTCGAGCACACGCGCGGCCTTGCCCCAATTGTCGAGCCCCGAGCACTTCAAGTGCACGATCTCGACGTGCACGTCGCAGGCGCTTGCGATCGCGATCGCTTCATCGACCGCCTCCAGCACCTTGTTGGATTCGTCGCGAATGTGGGTGAAATAGCCGGCATTGTAGCGTTTGACCACGCGGCAGAGCGCGATCATCTCGTCTGCCTGCGCGTAGCTGCCGGGCGCGGTGAAAAGCCCCGACGACAGCCCGAGCGCGCCGGCGTCGAGCGCTTCCTCGAGCAAGGCGATCATCGCCTTGAGCTCGGCCGACGTCGGCGCTCGGCTCTCCATGCCCATGACCATCAGCCGCAGCGTATTGTGGCCGACCAGCATGCCGGCGTTCACCGCGGTCGCGGGGAAGCTTGCGAGGTAATCCGAGAACGTCGTTGCCTTGAACGGCAACCACGGCGCGCTTGCGCTGAGATAACCGCGCAGCAACTCGACCTTACCTGGCAGCGCGGGCGCGACGGAAAAGCCGCAATGGCCGACGATCTCGGTGGTCACGCCTTGGCGTACCTTGCTCTCGGCCCTGGGATTAATTGGCAGCGTGAAGTCGGAATGGGTCTTGATGTCGATGAAGCCCGGCGCCACGGTAAGGCCGTTCGCGTCGATGACCTTGGCTGTTGTGTCATCGATCCGCGCACCGACAGCGGCAATGCGGCCGTCGCGGATGGCGATATCGCCGGGCTTGCCGGCGGCTCCGGTGCCGTCGAAGAGAAGACCGCCGCGGATCAGGATGTCATGGCGCGCGCTCAAGTCGCGACCGGCCCTTTGAGCTCGGCTCCATTGCCCTCGGGGCTCCTTCTTGGCGGCAAGCTTTGCCCCCTGCGTGCTGCGGAGCGGGATCGCGCTGCCGGCTGGATACGAGCCTATTACACTCTGCTCAGGCTCGCTCCAGCTTTTGAGCCCAAGCGCGTTGACGCCCGTCTTCGCGGGTTATGGCCCACCGCCTGCGGTCGAGATGGAAACGATCGACCGGCGCGGACGAGGCGAGCGCGCGGATGCGATAGAGACCGACGCCCGTCCACTGGAAGCCGCATTTTTCCAACACCCGGCGCGAAGCAGGGTTGCTCACGCGCGCGCCGCCCGCCACCGCGTCGTAGCCGAGATCGCCAAAGGCGTGATCGATCACGGCGCGCACGGCTTCGGTGGCGTAGCCTTGGCCCCAGAATGAAACGCCGAGCCAATAGCCGATCTCGGGCGGTTCCTCGCCGAAGCGGGCGATCCCGCAACCGCCGATGACGTCGCCGCCACGCCTGGCAATCAAGAACACGATCTCGCCGTCGGACGCGTTCGCGGCCGTGATGAAGCTTTGCGCATCCGCGAGCCCATAGGGATGTGGAATGCGCAGCGTGTTCTCCGCGATCCGACGATCGTTGGCGAGCGCGGCGATGGTTCTTGCATCTTCGAAGCACGGCGCACGCAGGATGAGCCGTTCGGTTGCGAGGACGGGAATGTTCCTCTCCCGCAAGCTCTCCGGCGGACTTCGATCAAGCAATGTCATTGCACGGGCTCCTCGAAAGCGAAGAGGGGAGCCGGCATCCCGTCTCCCCTCTTGGTACCCGTGTGGGTCCGCCGGTTCGATGGGAGCCGGCAGACCTCGATGAAGTCTACCGTCTTACTGGGCCGCAGCCTCCGTCATCGGCAGAACCGATACGAACACCCGGCCCTTGGCTTTGGTACGGAACTCGACGCGACCGTTGGTCAGCGCGAACAGGGTATGGTCCTTGCCCAGGCCTACATTGGGGCCCGGGTGCCACTTGGTGCCGCGTTGGCGCGCGATGATGTTGCCGGCAAGCACGTGCTCGCCGCCGAAAATCTTCAGGCCGAGCCGCTGACTGTTCGAGTCGCGGCCGTTGCGGGATGATCCGCCTGCTTTCTTGTGGGCCATGGCTTCAGGTCCTTCGGTCCGCAGTTATGTAATCCAACTTTGTGACGAAATCATCACTTCTTCTTGCCCTTGCCGCCCGATTTCGGCTTGTCGGCTTTCTTCGCCGGGGTTTTGGCCGGCTTCTTTGCTGCCCTGGCTTGCGTTTTGGCGTCTACTTTGCGTTTGGGCGTCTTGGTCTCGGCAGGTTCGGCCTCCTCGGGCGCGGCAGGCGCGGCGGCCACCGGCTTCCGCTCGGGCTTGGGCCTTGCGGTCTTGGTCGGCTTTGCCCCGTCGGTGAGGATTTCGGTCACGCGGATGAGCGTGAATTCCTGCCGGTGGCCGCGCTTCCTGCGCGAATTCTTCCGGCGGCGCTTCTTGAAGGCGATGATCTTCGGCCCGCGTCCCTGCTCGAGGACTTCGGCGGCGACCGAGGCGCCGGCAACGGTTGGTTGACCCAAGCTGACGCTGTCGCCGCCCAC
>VAZL01000872.1 GCA_005883445.1 Alphaproteobacteria bacterium
CTCGTCGATGACCGCGAGATCGTCACGATGATCCATTGCGTCCATCAACTGCTCGCGCATGCGCACCAGCGCTGCCGTTCCGCCCGGGGCGAGGTTGAGGCGCCGGAAGAGCTCGAGCCGTCTCGGCTCGGAGGCGCGGTGGACCTTGGACGCGGCTGCGTCCGAAGGCGCGGTCAGCCAAGCGTTGGCGGCGGCGCTGAGCCGGTTGCGGTCGGGGCCGAAGCGGCTTGCCAGCGCCTCGAAGAACGCGATGCGGGGGCCGGTTTTGAGTTCGCCGTAGCGCGAGAGGATTTCGCGGGCGAGCGCCACCCCCGAGGCTTCGCCGCGGCCGGACAGGAGATCCTCGCAGAGCTGGGCGAGGTTGGCCGAGCGCTGCTCGGCGACACCTCGCCGGTCGCGCGTGCGGTCGATGAGCGCGCGGCCGCGTTCCGCGATCGACTGCAGCATATCGCTGAAGGATGAGGTACTCACAAGGGGCTCGAATCTCCCGCCGCGTTGGATGAATAGATAGTGTCGCCATGGCGAATTCACAAATCATGCCAAATCGCCGCGTCCGCCGGCTATGGACAAGATAGGGGTGGGCAGGCCACACAAGCGGCTGTTTTCTTAACCTGAAGCGCCCGCCACTCGCCCGAGGGAGGAATGGTCGATGCCAGGGCCTTTGGCCGGATTACGCGTGCTCGAGCTTGCCCGCATCCTGGCGGGGCCCTGGGCTGGGCAAATTCTCGCCGATCTCGGTGCCGACGTCGTCAAGGTCGAGCGCAAGGGCACGGGCGACGACACGCGGGGCTGGGGACCGCCCTTCGTCGAGGCCGCCGACGGCAACCATCTCGGCGCCGCCTATTTCCATGCCACCAACCGCGGCAAACGCTCGATCGAGCTCGATTTCGAGAGCGAGGATGGCCGGCGCATCGTCAAGAAGCTGGCGGCACGCTCGGACGTACTGATCGAAAACTTCAAGGTCGGCGGGCTCGCGAAGTTCGGTCTCGATTACGCCAGTCTGAGCCAGGACAATCCGAGGCTGATCTATTGCTCGGTCACCGGCTTCGGCCAGACCGGCCCGTACGCCTCACGCGCGGGCTACGATCTCATGGCCCAGGGCATGGGTGGGATCATGGATCTGACTGGGACGCCGGACGGCGAACCCCAGCGCGCGGGTGTCCCGGTCGCCGACATTTTCACTGGAATCTATTCGGTGGTGGGCATTCTCGCCGCGCTCATCGAACGCGGTCGCACCGGCCGTGGCTGCCAAGTGGATACCGCGCTGGTCGACAGCCAAGTCGGGGTACTCGCCAACCAGGCGCTCAATTATCTCGTCTCCGGTAAAGTGCCCAAGCGCATCGGCAATGCGCATCCCAATATCGTGCCCTATCAGGTTTTCCCGGTGGCGGACGGCCACATCATCATCGCCACCGGCAACGACACTCAGTTCGCCAAGCTGTGCGGGGTTCTGGGCGAACCCGACATCTCCGGCGAGCCGAACTACCGCGCAAATTCCGACCGGCTCCAGCACCGCGAAGAGTTGATCGCGCGTCTGTCGGCGCTGACCCGGCGCTGGCGCGGCGCCGACCTCTTGGCGAAGCTCGAATCGGTGCAGGTTCCCGCCGGCCCGATCAACCCGCTCGATCAGGTCTTTGTCGACCCGCAGGTGGTCCATCGCGGGATGCGGATCGACCTGCCAAGCAAGGCCGCCAAGGCCGGGACGATACCGGGCGTACGCACGCCGATCATCATCGCCGGCAAACCCATGGCGGCGGAACGGCCCTCCCCGCGGCTCGGCGAACACACGGTGGAAGTTTTGCGCGAGATCGGCGAGGGGTAGCTCATCTGTGCACCGGCCCCATGAGATGATCGGGGAGCCAGGTGGCGATCTCGGGGCCCCACATCACGCGCGTCACCGGCACGTCGGGCGCGATCGAACTGACGATGTAGATGTTGAGGCCGACCGGCGGGTGGATCAGCCCAATCTCCATGTTGATGGTCATGATCACCCCGAACCAGACTGGGTCGAACCCCGCCGTAGTGATGATCGGATAGAGGATCGGCGACGTCATCAGGATGATCGCCGCCGGCGGGATGAAGAAGCCGGCCACCAGCAGGAACAGATTGATCAGCAGCATCAACACCCATTTGTTGACGTGCATGTCGGCGATCGCCTGCGCCAATGTCTGCGTCAGATAAAGCGAGGTCAGCATGTAGCCAAACAGCACGGCGGCGGCGATGATCATCAGAATCATCACCGACTCGCGCGTGGTGTCGCGAAGGATGAGCCACCATTTGTCCGGCGCCCACATCCGATAGATGATAATGGCCATGAGGATGCAAAGCGCAGCGCCGACGCCGGCCGCTTCCGACGGCGTCGCCACGCCGCCGTAGAGCGTGTACATGACGCCGACGATGATCAGGATGAACGGCGCAATCTTTGGAATGGACTGGAATTTCTCCTTCCATGCGTAGCGGAAATCCGCCGCGTGCGAGCGAAAGCCGCGCTTCCAG
>VAZL01000873.1:0-1324 GCA_005883445.1 Alphaproteobacteria bacterium
AGACGCTCTTCTGGTTCGACGTCGACGGGCCGGTCACGCCGTATCTGCCCGAGCGCTGGCCGGTATTCATCTGGGAGCTGCAAGGCAAGAAGCAGGGCATCTACGGTTTTCCCGCGATCGATGGACCGCGCGGCGGAATGAAGATCGCCACCGAGCAATACGAAGCCACGACAACCGCGGCTGCCGTCGAACGAGCCGTGAGCGACGAAGAAAAACGAGCGATGTACGAGGACTACATCGCTCCATATATTGCCGGAGTGAGCAATCGCTGCCTCAGGGCGATGTCCTGCCTCTATACAGTCACGCCCGATTTCGGGTTCGTCATCGACACGCACCCCGACTCGAAACGCGTGATCATCGTTTCGCCATGCTCGGGCCACGGCTTCAAGCATTCGCCGGCAATCGGAGAGGCGCTCGCGGACCTGGCGATCGACGGCGCGACGGCGGCCGATCTCGCTGCGTTCACTCTGCAGCGATTCCTGTCCCGAATGTCCTGATCGCCCCTGAAGCGTCCGAATAAGGTCCGCAGCCGACGAAATACGGCACGTCGAAACCGCGGGTCGTGGGAAACCTCTGCAGGCATGGGAGTTGCTCATCCGTGACGTCGGGTCGGCGACCGCCACCTTAGAAATCGAGCAAGGGAACGAGGCCATGGGAATGTACGATACAAAGAACGAACGGAACGAGGCGTTGCGTCGCCAACAGGAGCGGACGGTCCACGCGTGGATGCGGGCCGCCGCGTATGCTTCGGGCACCGGGGCGGACGAAGGGATCTTGCAGCCGCGAGAGCCGGGCCTGGTGGAAGTGGATCTTGGGCATGCGGACGAGTCCAAAAAGCGGGACAACCTCGCACTCGGCGAAGCGTTGGTGAGCATCGGCCTGATCGGACAGCCCAAACCACCGGAGCTGCAAAGCGTCCAGGCCGAAAGCGGTGACCTCGTCGGCTTGTTGATGGCGGCCAGTGCGATCGGGAGCCGGCTCGGCGAGATCCTGCTCAACGCCAAACGCATCACGTCCAGCCAGCTGGAATTCGCGCTGGAGGTACAACGCCATCAGGGCGGGCTGCTCGGCGAGATTCTGGTCAACTTCGGATGGCTCGACCGGCAGACGTTGGACGCGGCGCTCGCCGCGCAGGCGAGCCGCAAAGCCGCCTGACCCGCTGCTTCTAGCCGTCCTTTGCGCTGCCCTTCGCGGGCAACAACAAGGACAGGCCGCAGGTCAGCGCGACGAGTATCGCGGAGACGACGAATACGCGGCTGCCGAAGGAGGCGTAGAGGAGTCCTCCGAGCAGCAGCCCCGCAATGCTCGCGACCGCTCCGGCGCT
>VAZL01000873.1:1338-3200 GCA_005883445.1 Alphaproteobacteria bacterium
TGCCGTTGCCGACCGCCAGCAGCGCAGTTCCGGAATAGATCATGGCGGCGGAGCTCGACGTGAAGAAAGGAAAGCTCACCGCGAGCAGCGCGCTGCCGCCGAGGACGAGCTTCTGCTCGGACCAGTGCTGCGACAAGCGCTTCAGCACGGGGCCTTGAACGAGCGCCATCATCAACCCCATCGCTGCGAAATACACGCCGATCTCCTGAAGCGACCAGTGGATGCCGGTGGCCGCGTATACGGGGAACGCAACATAGAAGAGATTGAATGCGAAGAAGACGAGGAAATACACCGTGAGCAGAAGCTTCATCGACGGCAGCATCAGGATTTCCGCCGGCGACAGCTTGCGCGCGGCGGGCATGCTGAAGCATTCTTTTTGCGCCTGGCCGAACAGCTTTCTTACGTTGACATGCTCGGGATCGGCGCCCAGCACACACGGCGTCGAGTCTGGCAGCCCGAAGGCGATGATCAGGCAAACCAGCACCGAGATCAGCAGCGCCGCGACGACGGTAAAGACCTCGCCCATGCCGAAAGCACCGAGCAGTCCCGCGAGCGCGGGTCCGAAGACAAATCCCAGATTCGACGCGACCGCCATCTTGCCGAAGTTGGCGCTGCGGTCGGCATCGTCGCTGATATCCGCCAGATAGGCGTTGGCGATCGATACATTTCCACCGGTGAGCCCGGCCAGAGCACGCGCGGCGAACAGCGCGACAAGCGGCACGGTTAGCATGAAGGCGCCGAATGCCCTGGAATCGATGTTCGCCAGAGGAGCTCGCTCAGAAACAGGATCCGCCGCCGCCCATAACGATCCGACCAGCGGCCGAGCAGCGGCGCGCCCAGAAGCTGAAAGAACGAGTAGCTCGCGCCCATCAAGCCGAAGACAAACGCGTTGCCGCCGAACCGCGTCACGAGAAAGATCAGCGACGGCAGCACGATACTGAACCCGAGTGTGCCGGCGAAATTGACCGTCAGGATCGGGAAAATCGATACCCTTTGCTTTGCCTCGGCCACGATGCGAGCAACTTACCCGCTTGCATCGGATTTGTCGAAGGTAGGCGGGATTCGCGGGAACGGCATGGTTTCGCAGTCGCAACTACGAATGACATCGTTCCGGGTTTCGTAGGGCCGAATTCATTCGGCCGCGCCGGTGAATGTGACGCCGCGTGCGAATGAATTCGCACCTACGAAAACCGTTACCTTGGCAGGAGATTCGTGGGCCACGAATTCATTCGGCCGCGGGGCAACCATCGACCGAACACAACAAGGCCCGGCACGAAGCGCGAGCTTCGGCCGAGCCTTGAGGGTGATGCGTTGCGAGCTCGCTAACGCAGACTGGTCTTGGCGCTCGAAGCGCGATTGAGCGCCGCGACAAGCCGGTCCGCCTGCGGGTTGTGCGCGCTTGCGCGCACCAGAATATCCGGCGGCTGGATATCGCGGCCGTAGTAGGCCCTGTTCCAGTTGTCGGCGACATGGATCACGGTGCCGTCGAGATTCAGGCCGCCGTAAACGCCTTTGGAGCGCGCGAACGCAACGAAGTCCGTGGTCACGTCGGCGTTTGCGCCTGCGCCCACTGGACCCGCGGCGATGCTGGCATCACCGCCGACCTTGACCGAGGTGGCCAGCAGTGAATTGAGGCCCTTATCGGTCATGACCAGCGTAACGGTCTCGGACACCGCGATGCCTGCTTGAAAGCCGACGCTCGCGGTCGCGAGATTATAAAACGCCGGCCCTTCCCAGCGGCCCGTCTGGTCGTTGCGCGCAAACAGAATCGCGCGACCGCCCGATCCGCCGAAAATCCAGCCCGCCTTGACGACCTGTGGTGCGATCAGCACCGCTTTCGCGCTGCCGACATGCCGCTGGAA
>VAZL01000874.1:0-1565 GCA_005883445.1 Alphaproteobacteria bacterium
AGCCGGCGAACAAGACGGAGCAATCCGCTGCGGAGTCGGTGGAGCCAAGGGCTGAGACCAAGGGAAGTGCGAACCAGCAAAGCACGCTCGGCGGGACGCCTATTTTCCCGAGCAGCGTGATGAACTCGCGGCGTTTCATCATTCGATCACCTCGTCGGCACGCAACAGAATCGACGACGGCAGCGTGATACCGATCAGCTTTGCGGTCTTCAAATTCGCCACGAGTTGGAATCGCGTCGGCCGTTCCGCGGGCAACTCGGCCACTTTCGCGCCTTGCAGGACCTTGCGCGCCATCGCTCCGACCTGACGAAAAAGATCCTGGATTTCGGGCCCATAGCCGAGCAGCCCGCCCGCTCTTGCAATCTCGGGGAACAGGGAGATCGTCGGAAGATTTCTTCGGATCGCGATGTCCGCGATCAATTGCGGATTGCCGGCGATCAGCGGCGACGACAGCAGCAATATGCCCTGGATGCTCGAGCGGTCGAGCGCATAGAACGCCTCTGCGATGTCGGCTGCACGCCGCGCCTCGAACACCTGCGCGTTGATCCCAAATCCCTGCGCGGCTGCCTGGACAGCCTTGAGCTGTAGGGAGCCCGTGCTCGGATCCCACAGAACGCCGACGCCGGAGAGCGTTGGGGCGGACTCAATGAGCAGTTGCAGGCACTTTGCGCTGAAATCGGGAAAATCCAGGAACACACCGGTGACGTTACCGCCCGGGCGTGCAAGGCTTCTGACGAAGCCGCTGGCCACCGGATCGCTTTCCAGGTCAATCGCGATCACTGGAATACTCGTCGTGGCGCCGGCTGCCGCCTGAACAGCGGGAGGGGCGGCTGCCACGATGGCATCGACTCGATTGTTGACCAGGTCTGTCGCGAGTGCCGGCAAGCGCGAGACGTCCCCATCGGCAAGACGGACGATTATGTCGAGGCTCAAGTCGCGCTGGTTGTCCGGGCCATTCAGGCCTTCGCGGATTGCCGCAACGCGCATATTCACAGTTGTAGATTCACCCGGATGGAGCACTCCGACCTTGCGACTTTTCGTCGTCTGCTGCGCGCGCGCCGCGAGCGGCCACGAAGCCGCCGCGCTGCCGAGAAGCGTGATGAACTCGCGCCGTTTCACTGTTCTCTGCGTCCCGTGCTTGCGACCGGAACGGTAGCACACACCTCGATGCGGCAGGAGACTGCTGCGCTGCGGAATTTCTATCCGGCCTATGACCGCTATGGGTCATGCGCGTCGCCTCGGTATGCCCGCGACGCTCGTGGCACGTCCGCTATGCCCCCAATAGCGACCGAATTGGTGCTTCGCAACGAACCGTCGCGGTGTGCCATGAACGGACATAGTGCTATTCGATCACCTCATCGGCTAGCTGCTGAAGATTCAGAGGCACCGCGAGGCCGATCGCCTTGGCTGCCTTGAGGTTGATGACGAGCTCGAACTTGGTCGGCTGCTCGACCGGCAGGTCTGCGGGCTTCGCACCCCTGAAAATCTTGTCGACATAGGTCGCGGCACGGAAATAAAGATGTGGGAAGCTCACCCCGTAGGTCATCAACCCGCCCGCCTCGATG
>VAZL01000874.1:1695-3535 GCA_005883445.1 Alphaproteobacteria bacterium
TCCGCACATCGAGAAGCTCGGCCTCGGAACCCAAGGACCGTGCCGCGGTTTTCGTCTCTTCCCATTGTGGCGGAGAAACCGCGTTGCTCATATTGGCAAATAGAGCAATCCGTGACATTGCCGGAACAAGCTCCTTCATCAGTCCGATACGTTTGCTGGTCATTTCATTAACGAAGGCGCTCAGCCCCGTCACATTGCCGCCCGGATGCGCGAGGCTGTCGACGATCAGAAGCGGATCGCCAACCGACGCCATGACCACAGGAATCCTCCCGGTCGCATTCTTGGCGGCGATCGTGCCCGGCGTTCCTCTGACCACGATGAGGTCGACCCCAAGCCGAACCAGTTCGGCCGCCAACTCCGGGAACCGCTCGGCGCGGCCATCGGCGGAACGATATTCGATGGTATAGTTTTTTCCTTCTACGTAACCGAGTTCGCGCAGGCCCTTGCGGAAGGCGTCGAGATGCGGGGCGTTGAGCGCCGCCGATATGGTCTCCAGCATCCCAATTCGGTAACTCTTCGTCGGCTGCTGCGCGTGCGCCGCGAGCGGCCACGCCACCGCGCCACCGACAAGAGTGATGAACTCGCGTCTCTTCATTCGATCACCTCGTCGGCGCGGGCGAGCAGCGTCGGCGGCACGTCGATGCCGAGCGCCTTTGCGGTCTTGAGGTTGATCGCAAGCTCGAACTTGGTCGGCTGCTGGACCGGAAGCTCGGCGGGCTTCTCGCCGCGCAGGATGCGGTCGACGTAGGAGGCTGCCTGCCGGTACTGATCGGCCAGATCAACGCCATAGGACATCAGGCCGCCGTCGGTGACGAAATGCCGGAAGGCGTAAGCCGCAGGTAGGCGGTGCCGGGCAGCGAGCGCGATGACCAGCTTGCGATTGCCTTCGGTGAGAGGGCTCGGCAGCACGATCACGCCAGCATTCGGCTCGCGTGCGAACAGATCGATGGCCCGCTCGACCCCGGCAACATCGCGCACGCCGGCTGGCATCAATTGCACCTTCAACGCCGGCGCCGCCCCTTCAATGGCGCGCCACATCCCCAACTGCGGCGCCTGGTCGGGATTGAGAACGACGCCGACACGCGTCACGAGCGGCGTCACGTCCTTGAGTGCTTCCAGCAATTTTCCGAACATTGAAAACTCGGCCACCGTGAAACCCGTAATGTTGCCGCCAGGGCGCGCCAAACTTTCAACGAAGCCGCTTCCCACGGGATCAGTAATCTGGACCACGACGATCGGTATGCTGCGGGTCTCCTGTTGCAGGGCTTGCAACGCCAGCGAGGTGCTGGCCAGGATCACGTCGGGGTTGAGGCTCACGAGCTCGATCGCCTGGGCGCGGATGCGCCCCGCATCGGCGCCGCCCCAGCGATAGTCGCTGCGGACGTTGCGGCCCTCCGTCCAGGCCAGCTTTTGGAGTGCCTGCCGGAATGCCGTTATATTGGCCTGCGCCGCCTGATCGGTCTCGCCGAACGGATTGAGGACGCCGATGCGCCGCATTCGCTCGCCCTGCTGCGCGCCCGCCGCGAGCGGCCAGGCGACCGCCGCACCGCCTAGCAGCGTGATGAACTCGCGCCGACGCATGTCGAACATGGGGCACACTTCTCCCACTTTGGGCGAGTATGCCGTATCGCGGCAGGCAAGTCCTTGGGCAGACCTGAAACGTTCTGAATCGACCCGCGAGGCGGCGGAGCCGTCCTGGGGCTAAGGTTCGAGGCAGGCCGGCAGCGCCGCGAAGAACTCCAACAGCTTCGCTCGGGTGATGCGCTTCCGGACTACTACCGCGCCAGCAGCGTCCACGCCGTGAATTTGAAAAACCGACTTCGCGATATCGAGACCGATC
>VAZL01000035.1 GCA_005883445.1 Alphaproteobacteria bacterium
ACAAGGTCTACGGCAACAAGACCTGGATCACGCATCCCGTGCGCGCCGACCTGATGACGCTGCTCGTGCGCACCAATCCGAACGAGGCCGGCCATCGCGGGCTCTCCATGCTGCTGGCGGAGAAGCCGCGCGGCACGGACGACCATCCGTTTCCGGCCGCAGGCATGTCCGGCACCGAGATCGAGGTGCTCGGCTATCGCGGCATGAAAGAGTATGAGATCGCTTTCGACGGTTTCGAGGTGAAGGCGCAGAACCTGCTCGGCGGCGTCGAGGGCCTGGGCTTTCGGCAACTCATGCAGACCTTCGAGTCGGCGCGCATCCAGACCGCGGCGCGCGCGATCGGCGTGGCGCAAGCGGCCATGGAGCAGGCCCTCGCCTACGCCCAGCAGCGCCAGCAGTTCGGTGAGCCGATCATCAATTTTCCCCGCGTCGCCGACAAGATCGCGATGATGGCGGTCGAGATCATGATCGCGCGCCAGCTCACTTACTTCGCGGCGCGGCAGAAGGATTCGGGCAAGCGCTGCGATCTCGAGGCCGGCATGGCGAAGCTCCTGGCCGCCCGCGTCGCCTGGGCCAATGCCGATAACGCCGTGCAGATACACGGCGGCAACGGTTTTGCGCTCGAGTTTGCGGTCTCGCGCATCCTTTGCGACGCCCGCATTCTCAACATTTTCGAGGGCGCGGCGGAGATTCAAGCGCAGGTCATCGCGCGGCGGCTGCTCGCAGCGAGCAACTGAATCGGCTCTGCGGCGTTTGCCCCACGGACCAAATAGAGGCGAGACGACAGCGCCGGCCCCACTGGGGTATGGTGTGAGCCCACAGGTATCGCATGCAAAAGCTCAAAATCCGGCAAGGCGACTGGGTCGTCGTCTGCGATGGCAGGAAAGCGCTGGTGCTGGAGAACGCCGGCGATGAAAAATTTCTCAACCTGAGAACCCGGGAGGTTTACGAGCATCCCGATGCGAAGACGCACGAGCTCGGAACCGATGCGCCGGGTCGCGCCTTCAGCTCGGTTGGAACCGAACGTAGCGCCATGGAGCAGACCGACTGGCATGAACAGGAGGAAGATCGGTTCCTGCGCAAGCTCGCAGACCGACTCGATGCCGCGGTGAATGCCGGGCTGGTCAAGTCGCTGATCTTGATCGCCCCGCCGCGCGCGCTCGGCGTGCTCCGCCAAACGTATTCCCATAATCTGCGCGCCGCGGTGCGCGCCGAGATCGACAAGGACTTCGTCAAACTTCCCGTGCATGCGATCGAAAAGCATCTCGCGGAATGAACCGAAGGGGGATGGGGCTCCGCTCTATCTTTGATCGTTTGGGCGCGGCGCATGCAATCGATCGCGCGGTGAACTGCCAGTCTCGCTGCTTATCGTTGCCCCGTTACCGCTACGCCGCCTTCGCTGGCTGCTTCAGCAGCTTGTCGACATTGCCGGACAGGATCGCCTCGCCGTCCTTGCCGAGCGTACGCAGCTCCTTGACGAAATCGCGCACCGCCGCGCGCTCGCGGATCTCCTGCGGGTAATCCGTCGCGAAAACGATGCGGGACACGGGGATTTCGATCAATGCGCCTCTCACGGCGCCCATGGCTCCGCAAAAGCCGGCGGTATCGAACACCATGTTGTGTTGCAGGTAATGGTCGAAATCGCGCTTCGGCTTCATGCCGTGACGGACGTTGTCCAGCGTCCCCCAAAATTCTTTGTCCTGATAAGAGCGGATGCGGCCCAGCAGCGCGGAGAGCCCGCCGCCGAGATGCGACATGTGGATCGTCAAGGTGGGGTGGCGGTCAAAGACGCCAGCATTGATCAGCCGAATCGTCGCCGTCACCAGGGAAAATTCGCGGCCGACCGAACGCGCCATGTCATAACCGTCGAACTGCTGGGTCTGATTGAGCTTCAGCGCGGGGTGCACGAAAACGAACAAGCCGAGCTTCGCGCATTCGGTCCAGAACGGCTCGAACTCGGTTGCATCGAGATAAAGCCCGTTCGTCTCCGAGGTGATCACCACGCCGGGAAAGCCGAGCTCGTGTTTGCAGCGCGCCAGCTCGCGCAAGGCCTCTGCGCCCCCGAGGGGATTGGCGTGCGCGGCGCCGATGAAACGGCCAGGATAATCTCGTTCTGCTTTCTTGGCGGTCTCGTTGCACAAGCGCGACTTGTCGAGATCGGCGCACATGCCGGCGGCGCTGGTGAGGAAGGCAACGTCGATGCCGGCCTCGTCCATCATGCGGATATGCTCGTCGAGATCGAACAACATCCAGTGCAAAATGAAGCTGGGTGCGCCGTGCTCGTCGTAGGAGACGATCTTGCGCCGGCCGAGATCCTTCGGCATCAGTTCGCGCGGCGTGAAGTGGTGCTGGAAATCGACGATCATCGGACGGTGTCTCCCTCTGCGTCTGGCCCCTGCGCCGGTCGAGCGCGCGTTACGCGATGGCGCCGAGGTCCTCTAGGGCGCGTGTGGCGGCAACGTCAAGCGGGGTGCGCGGGATGTCGCCGATCGCCGCCTCAAGCTTGCCGCCATCGATGCGGTGCGGTTCGTTCCAGAGATACGCGATCTCGGATAACTCTCGACAGAGCGGCACAACCGGCCGCAACGCATGGATGAGCCACCAGGTCATGCGGCCGACTTGAAGCTTGCTGCGCGTCGCCGCGGCGATCGCGCCGGTGAATTCGCGCCCGGTGACCGCGTGGCCGGGAAAGCCGAGACTCGCGAACGGCGGCAGCGTTTCGCGAATGGCCGCAAGGCGCGGCAGCGTGGCAGCGACATCGGGCAGATAGGCCCACTCGTGCACCACGTCGAGCGGCCCAGGATAGGTGAGGCGGCCGCGGCCGATCTCCTTGGCGAGGACGAGATCGAGCCACGAACCTCGTCCAAGGCCGTAAAAATCTCCCGAACGCAGAATGATGATGCGTACGCCGCGCTCGGCCGCTTCCGCCATGCGCTCTTCGATCGCCACTCGCAACTGTCCCTTCCGCGATGACGGCCGCATGGGCGTATTCTCGTCGATCACCGGCGGCAGCGGCGAGCCGTAATTGTAGAGGTTACCCGCGAATAGCAGCGTAGCGCCGGTGGTTTCCGCCGCGGTGATGGCGGAATAGGCGAGCGGCAGAGCGAGCCGTGGCCAGTCGGTATAGGATGGGTTGAGCGCGTGCAGAACGACGTCGGCGGCGCGCGCCGCTGCGCCGACCGCGGCATGGTCCAGCGCGTGGACCTCGACGACCTCGGTGTCGGCCGGCGCGCGCGCCGCGCTGCCTGGCCGCACCAGGCTCGCGACGCTCCAGCCGGCGTCGCGGAACGCCCGCGCCGCCGCGTGACCGAGCCGCCCGGCGGCGCCGAGCACCAAAACACGTGCGCTCATGATCGTCGACGAGCGGGAGCAAAAGGCATTCGCGTTCATCCGGCAAGCGATGCAATGCTACGCGCCGCGCGTGCGATTTCAAATCCCGCCGATTTGAACGCCCGATCCGGGCGATATATCGCCGCCGGCGATTGAAACTCGCGCGACGGTGTCCCCATATCATTCAAAATGGTAAGAGACTGCCGATGACCGAATTCTTGGTTTATGCCCTCGTTCCGATCGCGATCGGCGCCGTCGCGGTCGTGTTATTGCTCGGACTGTCCAACATGGCGCGCGGCGGCTCGCCCCATCGCTCGCAGAAGCTGATGAGGCTTCGCGTGCTGCTGCAATTCATCGCGATCATCGTCATAATGCTGACCATCTGGGCGATCGGCAAATAGGGCGAGGCGATGGTCGTTCTCAACAGGATCTACACGCGCACCGGCGACGACGGTACTACTGCGCTCGGTAGCGGCGCGCGGCGCAAGAAGTACGACCTGCGCGTCTCCGCCTATGGCACGCTGGATGAGGTCAACGCGGTGATCGGCATCGCGCGGCTTCACGCCGGCGGCGACCGAGCGCTCGACGCCATGCTGGCGCACATCCAAAACGATCTGTTCGACGTCGAAGCCGATCTCTGCCTGTCGGAGAAAGGGCCGGGCGGCGCGCGCATGACCGTCACCGACGCGCAGGTGGAGTGGCTGGAGCAGCGGATCGATGAGCTCAATGCCGATCTTGCGCCGCTGCGCTCCTTCATCCTGCCGGGCGGGCGTCCGGCCGCCGCGTACCTTCACCTCGCACGCACCGTCTGCCGGCGCGCCGAGCGCATGATGGTCGAGCTCAACGACAAACCGAGCGAAGGCGTCACGCCGGCGGCGCTCAAATACGTCAACCGCCTCTCGGATTTTCTTTTCGTCGCCGGGAGGCACGCCAACGAAAAGGGGACATCCGACGTGCTGTGGCAGCCGGGACAGAATCGGTGATCGGGGAGACCTTGCATGGTTGTGCCGATCTACGACGACAATCCCTTCGTCCAGCCGGTGAAGCCGGTCGTCACCTGGTGCCTGATCGCCGCCAACCTCGCGATCTTCTTCTACGAGACCGGGGCGAGCGAGCTCGCGTTTGATCGCCTGATCGATACCTTCAGCTTGACGCCCGCCGCCTTCATCGGCGAGGTCGGTGCGCGCGGATGGGTGCCGGCTTTCGTGACCCTCCTCACATACCAGTTCTTCCATGCCGATCTCGCGCACATCGTCGGCAACATGGTCTTCCTGTGGGTGTTCGGCGACGACGTCGAGCGGGCGCTCGGTCGCGCCCGCTATCTCGCCTTCTATCTTCTCTGCGGCGCGATCGGCGGGCTCGTGTTCGTGGCCAATGATCCGCATTCCACGATCGAGCTGATCGGCGCTTCGGGCGCGATCGCGGGCGTCGTCGTCGGCTATGTGATGCTGCGCCCCTGCGCCAAGATCACGGTGCTCCTCGGCATCATCCCGCTGCGGATCAGCGCCTATTGGGTGGTCGGCCTGTTCGTGCTCACCCAGTTGTGGAAACTGGGCGCGTCATCGAAGAGCGAGGTCGCCTATTGGTGCCATTTCGGCGGCATGCTGGGCGGGGCTGTGCTGTTCCCGTTGGTCAAGCCGCGGGCGGTCAAGCTGTTCCAATGCCTGCAGCCAGTGCCGGATACGGTGGTGCAGATCGGCCCCAACCCCGCCGCCCGCGCGGCGAGGCTGACCGACCTCCGTTGACACTGCAAGGCAGCGGCCATTAGGTTGCCGCGTCTTTGGCGCCTGGGGCCGCAGAGGCTGTCGTCGCGAGAGCGAATTTCATGAAAATTCTGGTGCCCGTGAAGCGGGTCGTCGACTACAACGTCAAAATTCGCGTCAAGAGCGACGGCAGCGGCGTCGAACTGGCGAACGTCAAGATGTCCATGAATCCGTTCGACGAGATCGCCGTCGAGGAAGCGCTGCGGCTCAAAGAGAAAGGCCAGGCGACCGAGATCGTTTGCGTGTCGATCGGCCCGCCGCAGGCGGCCGAGACCATCCGCACCGGGCTGGCCATGGGAGCCGACCGCGGTATTCTCGTGAAGACGGACAAGGCGCTCGAGCCGCTCGCGGTCGCTAAGATCCTCAAGGCCATCGTCGAGCAGGAGAAGCCCGGTCTGGTCATCATGGGCAAGCAGGCGATTGACGACGACTGCAATCAGACCGGGCAGATGCTGGCGGCGCTCACCGGCTGGCCGCAGGGCACCTTTGCATCGAAAGTGGTGATCGAGGGCGATAGCCTTCTGGTTACGCGCGAGGTCGACGGCGGATTGCAGACGGTCAAACTCAAAGGCCCGGCGATCGTGACCACCGATCTGCGTCTCAACGAGCCGCGCTATGCCAGCCTGCCGAACATCATGAAGGCGAAGAAAAAGCCGATCGACGAGAAGACGCCCGAGGCCTATGGCGTTGACGTCGCGCCGCGGCTCGATGTGCTCAAGACCACCGAACCCGCGGGCCGCAAGGCCGGCGTTAAAGTGAAAACGGTGGGTGAACTCGTCGATAAGCTCAAGAACGAGATGGGGCTGATTTGATGACGGCGATTTTGCCCCTCAAGTCGCGGAACCGTCGCGCGCGCATAAGCGGGCATCCGGCGAACATCGAACATTCACACCCTCGTGCCATGTCCCCCACGGCGTCCGCTGGTTAGGGGATCATCGGCCTGCGCGGAGCATAACACCCCAGATGGTAGGCATGTCGACATGACCGCGCTCCTCCTCGCCGAGCACGACAACAAGGCCCTCAAAGATGCGACTGCCAAGGCGCTGACCGCCGCCAAGGTGCTGGGGCAGCCTGTACACGTGTTGGTCGCCGGCAAGAACTGCCGGGCGGTGGCCGAGGCCGCCGCCAAGCTTGACGGCGTGACCAAGGTACTGCTCGCCGACGGCGCCGGCTACGAGCACATGCTGGCCGAGCCGGTGGCGGCGCTCATCCTTTCGCTGGCGGGAGGCTACGACGCCATCGTCGCGCCGGCGACCACCACCGGCAAGAACATCATGCCGCGCGTTGCGGCGCTGCTCGACGTCATGCAGGTCTCCGATATCGTCAAGGTGATCGCGCCCGACACGTTCGAGCGCTTGATTTATGCCGGCAACGCGATGCAGACCGTGCGCTCGAAGGACAAGACCAAGGTGATCACGGTGCGCACTTCGACCTTCCAGGCAACGGGCGCGGGCGGTACTGCGCCGATCGAGGAGGCGGCGGCCGCCGCCGATCCCGGCGTTTCCAGCTTCGTGGGCGAGGAACTGTCGAAATCGGAGCGCCCGGAGCTCACCTCGGCGAAGATCATCATCTCCGGTGGGCGGGCCATGCAAAGCCGGGAGAACTTCGCCAAATATATCGAGCCGGTAGCCGACAAGCTGGGTGCGGCGGTCGGCGCTTCGCGCGCGGCGGTCGATGCCGGCTACGCCCCGAACGACTGGCAGGTCGGCCAGACTGGCAAGGTTGTGGCGCCCGAGCTCTACATCGCGGTCGGGATTTCAGGCGCGATCCAGCACCTCGCGGGCATGAAGGATTCGAAAGTCATCGTGGCCATCAACAAGGACGAAGAGGCGCCGATCTTTCAGGTCGCCGACTATGGACTGGTCGCCGATCTCTACCAGGCGTTGCCGGA
>VAZL01000882.1 GCA_005883445.1 Alphaproteobacteria bacterium
CAGAGGCCCGGGTGGAGAAGATCACGCTCGATGCCGCCGGCAAACCGACCGGAACCGAACCGCTCGACGTTACCTAACCCAATCCGCTATCGTTGCGCCCTGCAGCAGACTTGGGCTGAGGGTCGCAACGGAGTGAAACCCGATGAGCTTCTTTCCAGCCAAGGACCCTGCGCCCGGCGATGCGCCGGCCGCCGATGCGATCGACCTCGTGATCGTGCCGCGCAGCGTGGATGTGGGTCATTTCGCGGTGCGTCGCGCCCTGCCCCACGTGAATCGGCGCATGGTCGGGCCCTTCATCTTCTTCGACCATTTCGGACCGGCGGAATTCCGCGCCGGCCAGGGCATCGACGTCCGGCCGCATCCCCATATCGGCCTCGCCACCGTCACCTTCCTGTTCGACGGCGAGATCATGCATCGCGACAGTCTGGGCACCGCCGCGGCGATCAGACCCGGCGAAGTCAATTGGATGACCGCGGGTCGCGGCATCGTTCATTCCGAGCGCACGGCGCCCGACCACCGGAAAGACGGCGAACCGATCCATGGGCTGCAATGTTGGGTGGCGCTGCCGGCAGCGGAGGAGGAACGCGCCCCCCCGCGTCGTCGCTGGCAAGGCCTACGGCGAGCGCGCGCCGGTGCGGACACTCTCGGATACGCTTTTTGCCGACGTGACGCTCGCGGCTGGCGCCGTGCTGCCGATCGACGCAGAGACCGAGGAGCGCGCGGTCTATCTGATTTCGGGCGAGGTCGATATCGCCGGCGACAGGTTCGCGGCCGGCCGCCTGCTGGTGTTTCGTCCCGGCGATCCCATCACGCTGACGGCGGTGAGCGATGCGCGGCTCGTGCTGCTGGGCGGCGCGAGCATGGACGGGCCTCGCCACATCTGGTGGAACTTCGTCTCGTCGCGCAAGGAGCGCATCGAGCAGGCCAAGGCGGATTGGAAGCTCGCCCGCTTCGACACCGTGCCGGGCGACGACAAGGAGTTCATCCCGCTGCCGGAGTGACGGCGTCGATCATCAGGAGCCAGCGATCGGGAAGACACCAGTTCCCCTGATCCCTTCCGCCGATTTACCGATTTTGCAACGTCCGCAGATCCGGCAGCTTCTGCTTCACGCGTCCGATCTCCTTCCATGGGTCCTGCTTCAGGCCGCCCAGGCGCTTGCCTAGATTGAGCAGCGTATATTGGTTGCCGCCTTTGGTGCGGGGGAGCTCCTCCCACGTCACCGGCGCCGACACCGGCGCGCCCTCGCGGGCGCGCGTGGAATACGCCGCGACCGAGGTCTGCTCCAAGGAATTGCGCAGATAGTCGACGAAGATTTTTCCCTTGCGCAGCGATTTCGTGATCTTGGCAACGTAGCGCTTGGGATCGTCGGCGGTCATGGCGAGGGCCACCGCCTGCGCGAAGTTTTTGGTGGTGTCCCAGTCCGCGCCGTCGATGGGTAAGACCACGTGCAGGCCCTTGCCGCCGGAAAGCTTGACGAAACTTTGCAGATCGATGGCGGCTAGGCGCTCGCGTACGTCGCGCGCGGCCGCGACGACCTCCGCCCAGGCGACGCCGTCGCCCGGGTCGATATCGAAGACGATGCGGTCGCAAACATCCAGATGATCGATGGTCGAGCCGCGCACATGCAGTTCGAGCACGCCCGCCTGCACCAGCGAAAGCAGGCCATCAAGGTCCTCGACCGCGATGATCTGCCGCCCCTTGCGGTCGATCGCCGTGTGAAGATTTTCCTCGCTGAGGCCGGCCGAGGCATGCTTTTGGAAGAAGCACTGGCCGCTTGTTCCGTCGGGACAGCGCACGAGCGCGAGCGGTCGGCTGATGAGATGCGGCGCCATCCAGTCCCAAATCGAACGATAATAGTCCGCCAAATCCTGCTTGGTGACGCCGGCATCGGGCCAGTAAACGCGGTCGGGATGGGTGAAGCGCACCTCCTTTCGGCCCTCCTGTCGGCGCGGGGAAGACTTGCCAGCGCTCGCTCGCCCCTTCGTCTTCGAGGTCCTTGTCATCGCCTTTGCCGTCTCCGCTGCGACCTTCGGTGCGGTCCGTCTCGCCGCGTCCGTCTCGGTCGTTATCGGCATCTCCCGGACCACTTCCCGCGGCGGTTTGTCCTCGCGCACCCCCTTGAACGCTGCCTGGCGCACGATTCCGTCCGCGGTCCAGCCGCGCAGATGCGCCTCGATCACCGTCTTGG
>VAZL01000875.1:0-466 GCA_005883445.1 Alphaproteobacteria bacterium
CAACTAACCGTGCCGTACACCGTCGTGCAGGCGGGCAGCGTGATCGTCCTCGGCGCCCGTGGCGCCCTCATCCTGCCGAAACGGGTCGTTGACGGCCTGCTCGGGAAGCCGTCGTGAGCGGGGCGTCGGTCGCCGTCACGTAGCGGGCGACCCAACTCGATCGCGTCGGCGCGTCAGACGCGGGCCGCTGGCGGAGCCGAGCCCGATAGACGCCGTCGTTGCGACGGGGCGCACGCGCCACGCCTCGGCGCCGGCTCGCGCCGCGGGCCGCGGTGGGCTCGTTTTCCGTGATCTTCGCCCCCAGCGGCGTGAGGAACATGCGGCGTGCGGGCATTCCGGAGGGCGTCGCGATGAAGATCAGCGGCCACCGCACCCGAGCGGTTTTCGACCGCTACAACATCGTGAGCGAAGAGGACATCGCAGAGGCCATCCCACGCGCACACCGTAAGGCGAACACGGACAAAAC
>VAZL01000875.1:719-2609 GCA_005883445.1 Alphaproteobacteria bacterium
GCAAGCGGGTCTTCACCTAGCCATTCGGGATGCCGCTGCGTGCCGTCGAAGCGCGTGCTGGTTTTGTATAGCTCGTACTTTCCTTCCAAGGCGGCGGACCTGGTGCGCTTCAGGAGGCTTGCGACCTCGGTCTGCGTGAGCGGCTTGAACGTGCGGACGGCTTCGAGGGCCTGGTCGAGGATCTCCTGACTGTCGATCCCGGTGATCTGCACAGCGATGGGAAGATTCAGGCAGTAGTGCAGCGCCTCAATGGGCTTGACGGTGTTGCTGTGGAGGATGAAAGGGTGCCCAAACGCCTTCATACCGAGTGGCGCGATGCCTTCGCGATTAAGCACGGGCAGCACTTCGCGCTCGAAGCTGCGGAAGTGCGCATCCATCACGTTGAGCGGCAACTGCACGGCGTCGAAGTGGAATTTGTGCTTTCGGGCGAGGTCGAGCATACGCAAGTGAACAAACGGGTCCTTGTGGCCTGTGAAACCGATATAGCGGACCTTGCCGGCTTTCTGAGCTTCCACCATCGCTTCGAATGCACCGCCTTCAGCGAAGATGCGATCCGGGTCTTCGAGGCGGATGACTTCGTGGAACTGCATCAGGTCGATGCGGTCAGTTTGCAGGCGCTGAAGACATGTGTCGATCTGCCGGGCGCCTTCCGCCTTGGTACGGCCATCGATTTTGTCCATCAGGAAGACCTTCTGACGGTAGCCGTCCTTAAGAGCTTTGCCCATGCGGACTTGGCTCGCGCCTTCGTTGTAGTCCCAGCAGTTGTCCATGAAGGTGATGCCGCGGGCGATGGCCTGGCGGATGAGCTGAATCGACTCGGCCTCGGAAATAGAAGGCTGGCCGATGTGCCAGCCACCCAGGCCGATGACGGAGACGCGTTCGCCTGTGCGGCCGAGGGTGCGGTAGATCATTCCATCATCACTGCTTTCCGCCAAAAGACTGTTTGAACCTGCCAGCAATACCCCTGCGCTAAGGAGTGCAGATTGCTGGATAAATTCTCTTCTCGTGTAATTCTTTTCTTGATTGTTGTTTTGCCCTTTCATTTCTACAATTCCCCCTTTCGTTGCATTCAGGACAGCCTTGGTGACTTATTTGGCAAGCTCGATGGTCACCTTCACCGAACCCGGCACGTCGAACGCTTCTGCGCCAGCATCGATTTTTCCAATAGGGATGATGCCTGGCGGAGGTATCGATTCACCATCTTGCCGGTAGTAGATGGCTACATCAGGCCCAGGAGACCAGTAGGCAATTTCCCAGACTTCGTACGTATGCGCTCGCTCCCCCTCAGTCGAGATTGCTTTCGGCAGATGAGCAAATTTTTCTCTGTGGAACAGATCATTCATGGTCAGGGTTAGCGGCAACAGGGATATAAAATCACGGGTGGTTTTGCTGTCGATCAACGTGGCCGTGATGGTCTTGTCTTTGACTCTCAGGCGTATTTTCATTCTGTCTGACTTTTTCAAGCCCTCATTTTTCATGGTCTGCGCCTCCGAAATGGTTACAATGCTAAACACTGATATAAAAATGCCTGCCAGAATTACCGTGAGTTTTTTCGACCATGTGGACATTTGTGGGTCCTCCTTGACTTACGGGCGCAGCAGCGTTTTGATCGCTCGGCGTGATCTCCACGTAATGCGTTCACCGCAACGGTATCACGGTTGGCAAGGACGCCACTACACTGTTTGGCCGCCGTCGACGACCATCGCATGCCCAATGACGAAGGCGGCCTCATCCGAACACAGCCAGACGACAGCCGCCGCTATCTCCTCGGGCTTCCCCATTCGTCCAATCGGTTCCTGCGCGATCACTCTTTCTCGCCCTTCTGGGGTGCCCCCAGTGAACCGCTGCATCATCGAAGTCTCGATGATACCCGGGCACACAGCATTGATG
>VAZL01000876.1:0-464 GCA_005883445.1 Alphaproteobacteria bacterium
CGGATCTTTGCAATCGTCTCCACGACCAGCATCCCAACCTCGGCTTCCAAGAATCATGGAAGCCAGTGTGGACCCTCTGTTCCGGGGTCCCGATTGGAAGCCGATCACCCCGAAAAGGGGGTCCTTATTGCATGCCGATTCACAGGCTGCTGCGCGCGCGCCGCGAGCGGCCACGCCGCCGCGCCGCCGAGCAGCGTGATGAACTCGCGGCGCCTCACTCGATCACCTCGTCGGCCCGGGCGAGCAGCATGGGCGGCACGTCGATGCCCAGCGCTTTGGCGGTCTTGAGGTTGATCACCAGCTCGTACTTGGTTGGCGCCTGCACCGGTAGGTCGGCCGGCTTCTCGCCCTTGAGGATGCGCCCGGCATACGTTCCAGCTGTAGCTCATTAGACCGCCAGCGGTAACGAATTCGCGCCATTCATAGAGCGCGGGAATGCGATAAAGTGCCGCGAGCGCGACGAG
>VAZL01000876.1:587-2060 GCA_005883445.1 Alphaproteobacteria bacterium
CGAGTGCTGGTACCCGGGCCGTCCCGGGAAGCCGAAGGACTCCAACATCGCCGACTGTTGCACCCGTGCCGCGAACGGCCGCGCGGCCGCCTGGCGCGCCGCTATGCCCGCGCAGGCAGTAGCCCAAGCTCAGCGCGCAGTCGCCTCAGCTCATCTGACTTCGAACTCAGTTCAGCGCGAACTTGCATTTCCGCTTCCTTGGCGTCCTGCAGGGAAATTGGAATTTTGCTCTCCAGGAGATCAAGCTGATCTTCGGCCTGGAAATCGCGCGCAGGCGCCCGTCGACGACACAGTTGAAGACTCTGCTGCGCCGAATTTGCCAGCGCGTTCAATTCCGCCAGCGCGTGCTGCACGCGCGATGCAATTGGTCCCGAAGGGTTCCGTCCAAGGATGCTGTGAAGCTTGCCTAGGGGCTGAAGGTCCTTCAGGGCTTCGCAGTTTGGCCACTTTGGTGGTGTGCCCCCAGATCTGATTTCGTGAACTCGGGTTGTGAAGGCCTCATCCACCTTGTTCAAGCGCTCAGAATAGGCCTTGAGCGCGGCTACATCTTGCTCTTTATCGTTCACCTTCCATTCCAAAGTCGAGCGTTTTGCCTCCTTATCTCGTTTGCGCTCGTCCTGTATCTGCTCGCGCACCACGCTGCCGACCAGCCACGCAGCGAAGAGCGCGCCGCCACCCCCGATCAATCCACCGGCAAGATTTTCGTGGGCGGCCATCGCGCATCCAACCCACGCCCACAAGGCGACTGAGGCGCAGGATTTGCCGCTGTCCGTGGTGCCCACCTGAGCCCAGAACAGCGCCAGACCGACTACTAACAAAATAATGGCGCCGAGGACGAGTCCCTCCAGCCAGCGCGGCAGCTTCGTCAGCATGAAAGCAAGATCGCAACCCCCCGTCCGTTTGTCGAGAGGCGCTCCCTTACAGTGATGGCTTCGCTTGCGGGAGGTTATAACGGAGAGAATTCGAGATATTTTTCTTGCGGCTGCTCAGTCTCCTCACGCCGCTCGCGGCGCGCGCAACAGCCGGACTGCCGATCAAGCCGCCGAAGATGATCGCGCCGTCGCGACGCCGGTGGCCGAGACTCCTTGATCGAGACGCTCAACCTCGTTCCAGATTTCCTTGAAGATCTCGTTTCGAACAATCTTCTCGATGCCTTGTCCGGGGGCGCAATCAGGGTGGAACCGCTTTGCCAGATAGCGCTTGAGCGAAGCATACCTAAGGTCGCTGACGTTCTGACAGCCAGCATCGTTGCTCGTTTTAGCAGTAGCTTCGAGTAACTCGGCCTCTGCCATCAGGGCACGGACCCTCCAGCTCTCCCGCTGCTCCTCGATCGCGGTCGATCGCACGCGCAATCGTTCGATCTCCTTCACCATCTGCTGGTTATGGACGAAATCCAATTGATGCAGGTCGTCGAGGTCATGCAAGAAGAGCTTCATGTCCCCTGCCTTTTTGGTCAGAACCAGGCCGCCCTTC
>VAZL01000877.1 GCA_005883445.1 Alphaproteobacteria bacterium
CGCCGCTCGCACTCTACACGCTGCTGGTCATGTGGCTTGGCATCGGCGACACATCGAAGATCGCGCTGCTCTTTCTCGCGGCGCTACCGCCGCTCTCGATCAGCGCAATGCAAGCGGCGCGCTCTATCGATCTAGGCCACGTCCGTGCCGCGCAGATGCTCGGCGCCACGCGGGCACAATTGTTCCGTCACGTGTTTCTGCCTTCATGCTTGCCGGGAATCTGCACCGGCATGCGCATCAGCCTTGGCTTCACCTATACGGTGCTTGTCGCGTCCGAGATCGTGGCCGCGACCGCCGGCATGGGCTGGATGATCTGGGATGCCAGCAAGTTCCTGCTGAGCGACGTCGTGATCATGGGTCTGTTCGTTCTCGGACTGACAGGCTTGGCCCTCGATTGGGCGATCCGGCAATTCGAGCGATTCGTCACACCCTGGCGCTTCGCCTGAGCATTTTGACACGGAGGAGTGAAGAGCATGAGATGCAAACGTACCCTCCTCGCTATCATCGCCAGCACCGCGCTGGTGCACGCCGCTTCCGCGCAGCAAAAGCCGGACAAAGTGGTCATCGGCTATCTCAACTTGGTGAACGCACAACTCGTAACCAAGGCACTCGGCTTGCACGAGAAGGAAATGGGCGTGCCGATCGAGTGGGTGAAGTTCGGGTCGGGAGGCGACGTCAATCGCGCGGTTGCGGCCAACCAGCTCAGCTTCGGTGGAGTTGGTGGCGTCGGCAATCCGCCCGCCACCATCGGCATCGGGCGCGGTCTGGCTTACCGCGGCATTTTCGTTCTCAACATGCTCGGGCCAGTTGAGTCGCTCGTCGTGAGGACAAGCAAGCAGATCGAGAAGCCGCAGGATCTCGTTGGTAAATCCGCGGCAGCTCCGTTCGGATCGACGACGCACTACCTGATCATCGTCTACTTGCGCGGTGCGGGGGTCGATCCGACTTCGGTCAAGCTTCTCGACCTGGCGCCGAGCGACGCGGTCGCCGCCTGGCTTCGGAGCGACATCGATGCCGCCTACGTGTGGGAGCCTTCGCTCAACAAGATGGTGGCCAACGGCGGCAGGATCCTCATGGATAGCGGGACGATGGCCACGCGCGGCTATCCGACGTGGGACATCGCTGTCGTCATGGACGATTTCGCAGCCAAGTACCCCGACTACGTCACCAAGTTCGTGAAATCCGAATGCGCTGGAGTCGACTTCTGGCTCAAGAAGCCCGAGGAAACCGCTGCCATCATTTCCAAGGAATTGAGTCTCCCGTTGGACGACGCCCGCCGCATGATGCAAGGCACAGGGGTCGTTCCATGCGACAAACAGCTGACTGATGCCTACCTCGGCACTTCGAAAGCAAAAGGAAAATTCGTTGATACCCTGGTCGCGACGGCGACGTTCCTAACCGAGCAGAAGCGCTTGCCGAAAGTCGAGTCCCGCCAGAGTTACGAGGACTTTATCACGCCGAAGTACCTGGAAGCGGCGCTGGGGAAATGAGCCCTAAGCCATGAACCTCCACCACAGCGCTGCGACTGCTCCGGAGGTGCGCGGGCCTATGCCTGGAACGCTCGAAGCAGCGCCGGCGCGCTTGGGCAATGTCAACTTTCACGAAGTCACCATCCGGCTGGGTGCTCGGGCACAGCCACGCCTCATCCTCGATCGCATTTCGCTCGATATTCCCAGTGGCCAGTTCGTGTGCGTGCTGGGTCCCTCCGGATGCGGCAAGTCGACCTTGCTCAATGCGCTCGCCGGATTCGTCACACCCAGTGGCGGCCGTCTTGCAGTGGACGGCGATACGATTAGTACGCCCGGCGCCGATCGAGGCGTGGTCTTCCAGGACCCGACGCTCTTTCCCTGGAAAACCGTGCTCGCGAACGTGAGCCTCGGCCCGCTGCTTGCGGGGGTTGCGTCAGATGAAGCGGAGCGCATCGGCCGCAAACTGCTCGGTCGGGTGGGCCTGTCGTCCCGCTGCGAGAGCTTTCCCAAACAGTTGTCCGGGGGCATGCAGCAACGCGTCGGAATAGCCCGCGCGCTCGCTAACAATCCACGCGTTCTGCTGATGGACGAGCCGTTTGGCGCGCTCGACGCGCAGACCCGATCGATGATGCAGCATGTTCTGCTCGACGTATGGGCCGAAGTCGGCGTCACCGTCCTGTTCGTCACCCATGATATCGACGAGGCCGTCACACTCGGCGACCGAATCCTGATCATGAGCGCCAGCCCGGGCCGCATCATCGACGATATCACCGTGCCGATTGCACGGCCGCGCGCCGACGATGTGATGTTCCTGGCCGAGTTCAATCACATCAAGCGCCGCTGCTTCGACCATATACGGCGCGAGAGCATGAGTGCCTTTGCGCAGCACGAGGTTTGAACAACGAAACCAAGAGGAAGAATCATGCGATCGGCCCCGCTGCGGACGATAAGACTGCCAATCATGCTGATGGCTGCCGCGATCGCGGCCGTGGCGAGTGCTGCGCCGACTCAAGCCGTCGAAAAGGTGCGCCTCGCGCAGAACCAATCGCCGATCTCCGGCGTGTCGATCATTGCCGATCGCAAGGGTTTCTTCGCGCA
>VAZL01000878.1 GCA_005883445.1 Alphaproteobacteria bacterium
TATCACTAACCGCCCTTTGAAATATCAGCCGGGAGGTCGCAGCACCTGCTTGGGGGTAATCCTCGCCGTGCTGTGCTCGAGTTCGAGCGCCAGTCTGTCCCACGTTCGCGCGATGTCGATCAGGATGGATCGCACCCGGAAAGTTTGCGCGCGATCAGCCATCTGCCGACATTCGGTGGCAAGCTCTCGACATTTGGTTACGTCGAGCATCCCAGACCCCGGTAGACCGTTAATCCTTACATGATCTGTGGCGCTTTCGCCACACCTCTCGGCGCAGAATGTGCCCCGCCAGTGAGCCATCGCCGTCGCAGCATTCGCGCAACCCCGAATGGCCGCCGCCTCCTTACACGCGACAGAATTTGACTGATTGCGCGACAGCGGGCCGCACATTGTTCCTCAGGCTGACTATTCGTTGCGGAACGATCCGGACCATACGCATAATGCCGCGAGGGTCGGACGGATTGGCGGCGGCGGGCATTTGCCCTGGCGATACTCTCAACCACCAAGCCGCCGGCGCAGTGCCTGTCCCAGTCGAGGCTGCTCCTTCTCACGATGGCTGAGCGCCTATCTCATCAGACTCTCGATCGCGTCGATTTGCTGATATCGCGCTACGACATCGCCGATTATCTCGGCTTGTCGGTCGAAACAGTCAGTCGCTCGCTCACATCGCTCAAGAATCGCGGCCTGATTGCGCTCTCCGGGCCCCGTTCGGTGAGGATAATCGATCGGGATGCCCTTGAGCAGGGCGGTGCATGTAATGCTTACCCGAAACAACACGGGGCTCGTCGGGGTTCTGATAATCTGTCAACGCATTCCTCTCGAGCTGTACGGGCCAACGTTCGATCCGCGGAACGATTAAGTTACCTGTCTCGGGCGCATTTTCCCGGAGAAGGGGATCCGATCGGGCCATCGAGATTCCGCGACTCTGCGACACTCCACCCAGCGCCCGGCGCAACCCCGGGACTTGGACCTTGAGGTTGGATTCTTCGATAAACGTGTTGGGCCAGACGCGTGCCATGATCTCCGCTCTCGGGTCCGGAGCGGTGATACCAACCTGCCCCCCTCCCGTTCCATAACGTGTCATTGCACTAAACCGCTGCCGCGGTAGTCGCCTGTGGTGAGGTTGGTGGCTCCAATCGAGAATGGTGGGTTTTTGTGGTTTAGAGACCTTCGTCCGTAGATTCCTTTTGGCCGTTGGCCGTCCCAATCGGAGTTGGATCATCATAGGAGGCGTCTTGTCTGCGAGGATTGCGCGTTCGTGCAGTCCAACCGACAGGAGACCACCGATGACCAAGCCGACCTCTCCTCTGCGCCAGCGCATGATCGACGACATGACGATGCGCAATTTGTCGCCGAGCACCCAAGAGACATACATCCGTGAAGATGAGCGCGTTGAGGTTCTTCTACCGCACGACATTACGGCGGCCGGCTATCGCCGGGCAGATTCCGATGCCCCGAACGGCGCTCATTACGATCTACTCGGCGGGTCTGCGTATCTCCGAGGCCATTAGACTGACGGCGCGGGATATCGACAGTGCACGTATGGTCATCTGCGTCCGGCAAGGCAAAGGGGGACAGGATCGCTATACGGTCTTATCCAAGCAGCTGCTCGGCATTCTTCGCGACTATTGGCACCGTACCCGGCCGCCGCACTGGCTGTTTCCCGGCCGCAAACCATCACGGCCAGTGACGAAGCGCGTGCTGCGTTCTGCACATCAATTCGCTCGGCCTCGGTTTCAGTCGTGTCCGGCCGCACGAGCATGGCAATTGTCGTAGCCTTGGGTACGAGCTGACGTAACAACTCCAGTCGCTTCGCCCCCAGCACGCACACAATCCTGTTGCCTCGAAATTAGGACAATACCTCCGCGCCAAAATGTGACTATCTGTTCACTTG
>VAZL01000036.1 GCA_005883445.1 Alphaproteobacteria bacterium
GTAAGCGGCTGCGTCGGGCCAAGCGCACGGCGCGTCGACGCTCGCCTATGTCGCATCCGCGCGCGATCGAGGCGACGCTGGCCGATGTCGCCCATGAGATCAGAACGCCGCTGACCGGCATCCTGGCGCTGGGTGAGCTGTTGGCCACGTCCGATCTCGGCGCGCGCGAGCGCGGTTGGGCGAGCGCGATCAAGAGTACCGCCGAGCATCTTGCCTTGCTCACCTCGCTCATCGTCGATGCCGCACGCGCCGATGCCAAGGGTCTCGTGCTGCGGCGCGAGCTTATTCGGCCACGCCGCCTCGCCGAAGCGCTCGCCGCCTCGCTCGCCGGGCGCGCCGAGGCCAAGGGGCTCGAACACGCGGCGAATATTTCCGCCGTGCTGCCGCAGGCGGTGATCGGCGATCCTTTGCGGCTGCGGGCGGCGCTGGAAAATCTCATCGACAATGCGGTGAAGTTCACCGAGCGCGGCGGCGTGCGCCTCGACGTGACCTGCGAGCGGGCTGCGCGCGGGAAGGTGCGCCTCGTGTTTATTGTGACCGACAGCGGCATCGGGTTGACCGCCGCCGAAATCAAGCGGCTGTTCCGGCCATTCGCCCAGGCGAGCGAGCAGGTCGCGCGCAACTATGGCGGCGCCGGCTTGGGCCTCACCTTCGTCAAGCGCATCGCCAAGACCATGGGCGGGGATTTGGCGGTGGCGAGCGAGCCCGGCAGCGGCAGCCGCTTCCGGTTGAGCGTCACCGTGGACAAGGTCGCGGAGGCAGCGGCGCCGGCGCCCTCCGAGGGCGCCGCCGCGCGTGACGCAGCGGCGCGTTCGCTCGCCGTGCTGTGCGTCGAGGACAACCCTTACGGCCGCGTTCTGCTCAACACCCTCCTCGCCGAGCTCGGCCATCGCCCGGATTTCGTCGGCACCGGCGCGGCTGCGGTCGAAGCGGTGGCGCAGGGGCGATATGACGTCGTGTTGATGGACGTGACGCTACCGGATTTCGACGGCGTCGAAGCGACGCGGCGCATCCGCGCGCTTCCCGGTCGCGCCGGCCAAGTGCCGATCATCGGCGTGTCCGGCCGCACGAATGCTGAGGCCGCAGGCCGAGCCGCAGGCATGAACGGCTACCTGACCAAGCCGCTGAGCCCAAGCGCGCTCACGCAGGCGCTCGGGTCAGTCGTCGCGCACGCATAGGGAGCGGTTGCGAGGGCAAACGCAAACGCCGCGCTTCTGACATCCGTGAAAGTGAAGTTGCCGGTGTTGAAGCCCAGGTAATTGTATTCGATCTTCGCTGACCAATTGTCATAGAAGGCGTATTCGAGGCCTGCGCCGACCATCCAGCCCCACCTAGTCTCGCTGCCGTTGAAGGTCGGAAGGAGAGTGGGGGTCACCGACGTAAAGCTGTACTTGTCGCTCGCCCAGGCGGCGCCGCCCTTGCCGTAGACCAGGACGCGATCGAAGGCGACGCCCAGCCGCGCCGCGATCGTGCCCACGCCCTCGACCTTGACCTTGCAATTCGCAGGCGGGAGCGCGCCTTTGAGCAACGAGGTCGACGCGCAGGAGCTGTTGCCGTTGAGGTTTGCTCCACTGACGTCCGCCTCCGCGCCGAATACCAAGGAGCCGATCTGGTAGTTGCCTCCGATCTGGCCACCTCCGAGCCAACCGTTGACGTCGACCGATGCCGGTGCCGGCGTGATGGTGTCCAAGACGAAGGGGTACGGGTTGCCGCTTTCGGTCTTGTGCCCCCAGGCGCCGCCCACGTGGCCGCCGAAGTAGAAGCCGGTCCAGGTGAAGAGCACCACCGTCACGGGAGGGCCGTACACCACCGGCGGGGGGCCGTACGCGTCGGCGTCGGCCGCGACCGCCGTCCGCAGCGCAGCCGCTACCGCGATCAGGCCGACGCTGGCAAAGGTCAGTTTTTTCATCCGGCAGTCCCCCGAACTCACGCCGACTGGCGTCCGCACAGCCGTTGCGGCCGCAGGACATGACAAGCGGAAACGGTCGCGTCAGACTGCGGCGAGTCAAGGGCGGGCCGTAAAGCGTCTCAACAACCGCCCCGACAAAGCGCTCGGAAGACGCAGCTACAGACTTGATATGATTGCGTCTTTTGCGCTGAGTTGCAGCGGAGCCACGGGGCAGAACTTTCGCCCGACACCGCTTCGAACTCGCTACGCCGCCGTCCGATCGACGATGCGCACGATGTCCGCCATGATGCGGTTGAGCTCGAAGTCCTTGGGTGTATAGACCGCGGCCACGCCGGCCTGTTGCAGCGCCTGCGCGTCCTCGGGCGGGATGATGCCGCCGACCACCACCGGGACGCCGTCGAGTCCGGCGGTTTTCATGCGCGCGACCACGTCCTTCACCAGCGGCACGTGCGAGCCCGAGAGGATCGACAGCCCCACCACATGCGCTCCCTGCTTGCGCGCGGCCTCGACGATTTCCGCCGGCGTCAGGCGAATGCCTTCGTAGATCACGTCCATGCCGGCGTCGCGCGCGCGCACCGCGATCTGCTCGGCGCCGTTGGAATGGCCGTCGAGGCCCGGCTTGCCGAGCACGAATTTCAGCCGGCGGCCGAGCCTGCGCGAGAGGCGGTCGACGTCGGCGCGCAAGTCGTCGAGGCCGACCGTGTCGTTGCGCGGCGCGCGCCCGACGCCGGTGGGCGCGCGGTACTCGCCGAAGCTTTCGCGTAGCGCGAAGCCCCATTCGCCGGTGGTGACCCCGGCCTTGGCACAGTCGATCGAGGCCGGCATGATGTTGCGGTTTTCTCTGGCCGCGGCGCGCAGTTCCTTGAGAGCCGCCGCGACCGCCTGTTGGTCGCGGGCGGCGCGCCAGGCCTTGAGGCGTTCGATCTGCTCGGCCTCCGCCTGCGGCGAGACCGTGACGATCGTCTCGGCTGCGCCCGCGAGTGGCGACGGCTCGCTCTCCACGAATCGATTGACTCCGACCACGGTCTGCTCGCCGCGTTCGATCGCCTCGATGCGGCGCGTGTTCGATTCCACGAGCTGCTGTTTCATGTAACCTCGCTCGACGGCGGCGACTGCTCCCCCGAGCGCCGCGACATGCGCCAGCTCCTCCTTCGCCTCGCGCTTGAGCCGCTCGACCTTGGCAGCTATCGCGGGCGAGCCGTCGAAAATGTCGCCGTATTCGAGCAGGTCGGTCTCGTAGGCGAGAATCTGCTGCATGCGCAGCGACCATTGCTGGTCCCAGGGTCGCGGCAGGCCGAGTGCTTCGTTCCAGGCCGGCAGTTGCACCGCCCGCGCGCGGGCGTTCTTGGACAGCGTCACTGCCAGCATCTCGATGAGGATCCGAGTGACGTTGTTCTCCGGCTGCTGCTCGGTCAGCCCGAGCGAATTGACCTGCACGCCATAGCGGAATAGCCGCTGTTTGGGATCGTTGACGCCGTAGCGCTCAGCGGTGATCTCGTCCCAGAGCTCGGCAAAGGCGCGCATCTTGCAGAGCTCGGTGATGAAGCGCAGGCCGGCATTGACGAAGAACGAGATGCGCCCGACCACCTCGCCGAACGCGCCGGATTCGACCGCGCCCGATGCCTGCACGGTATCGAGCACCGCGATCGCGGTCGCGAGCGCAAAGGCGAGCTCCTGCACCGGCGTCGCACCCGCCTCCTGCAGGTGATAGGAACACACGTTGATCGGATTCCATTTCGGCATCTCGCGGGTCGTGAACAAGATCACGTCCTTGGTGAGCCGCATCGAGGGCGCGGGCGGAAAGACGTGGGTGCCGCGCGAGAGGTATTCCTTGATGATGTCGTTCTGCGTGGTGCCTTGCAGAGTGCCGCGCGCGATGCCCTGCTCGTCGGCGAGTGCGACGTAGAGCGCGAGCAGCCAGGCGGCCGTCGCGTTGATGGTCATCGACGTGTTCATCTTTCCGAGCGGGATGTGCTCGAACAGCGTGCGCATGTCGCCGAGATGGGAGATCGGAACGCCGACCTTGCCGACTTCGCCTTTGGCCAGCACGTGATCGCTGTCGTAGCCGGTTTGCGTCGGCAGATCGAAAGCAACGGAAAGACCGGTTTGGCCCTTTGCGAGATTCTTGCGATAGAGCGCGTTTGAATCGTGCGCGGCCGAATGGCCGGCATAGGTACGGAAGATCCAGGGCTTGTCGCGCTCCCGGCTCGCGCCGTCCGATGGCTCACTCATGGTGCCGCCTCGCTGGCTTGGCGCTTGTGCAGTGCAGCATAGTCCCATAGCGCTCGCAAGGGTGTTTTTGTTGACGTCACCGCCAGCGCAAGAGCGCGGCCTCCCGCGACCTGACGTCGGCGGTCGGCCGGCATAACGCGCGGGCGCGCCTATAAAGCGTTGCCCGCGCTTCAGGTTCCTGAGTTTGCGCTTGTGTGCGGCCGGTTCGCCAACCGCAAATGTCGGCGCCCTAGCGCTTGATGAACCCGACAATGACCAAGAGTATGACGGCGCCGATCGTGGCATTGACGATCGAGCCGACGAAACCGGCGAACGGCACGAACCCCAATTGCGTGAGCAGCCAGACGCCGATAAAGGCGCCCACGATGCCGATGACGATGTTCCAGAGGAGTCCGAAGCCAAAACCGCGCACGATCTGCCCGGCCAGCCAGCCGGCGACCGCACCGACGATCAGCATGATGATAATGCTGTCTATTCCAACCACGATGTCCTCCCGACACGGCCGGGCACGAGCGTCCCGCCGCCATTTTGCGATGCAACTTAGGATGCAACTTCGAAAGGGTAGCCGAAGTTAATGACACTGTCAGCAACCGCCGCGCGCCGGTGGACAACGCCGGCGCTCGAGCGCCCGCACGCCGCAATCGGGCATCGATATTGCGATGCAACATCAAATGCGGCAGACTGGTCCTACGTTGCAAATTGCGGAGACACCCATGCCGGCCGTCGCGATCACTAAGCCGCCGCAGGCGGGGCGCAAGGATCTCTACGACATCGGCGAAGTTCCTCCGCTCGGCCATGTGCCGGCGCGGATGCATGCCTGGGCGATCCGCAAGGAGCGCCATGGGCCGCCGGAAACCTCCATGCAACTCGAAGTGTTGCCGACGTGGCCGATCGGCGACGACGAGGTGTTGGTCTACGTGATGGCCGGCGGCGTCAACTACAACGGCGTTTGGGCCGGCCTCGGCATCCCAATCTCGCCGCTCGACGTGCACAAAAATCCGTTCCACATCGCCGGCTCCGATGCCGCAGGAATCGTTTGGGCTTGCGGTTCGAAGGTCCGCCGCTGGAAAGTGGGAGACGAAGTCGTCATCCACTGCAATCAAGACGACGGCGACGACGAAGAATGCAACGGCGGCGACCCGCTGCTCTCTGCCTCGCAGCGCATCTGGGGCTACGAGACGCCGGACGGATCATTCGCGCAGTTCTGCCGCGTGCAGTCGCGTCAGCTCATGCCGAAGCCGGCGCACCTGACTTGGGAGGAGGCGGCCTGCTACACGCTCACGCTCGCCACCGCCTATCGCATGCTCTATGGCCATCCGCCGCACACCCTCAAGCCCGGCGACCACGTGCTGGTGTGGGGCGCCTCCGGCGGCCTCGGTGTTTTCGGCGTTCAGCTCGCGGCTGCTTCCGGCGCCAACGCCATCGGCATCATCTCGGATGAAAGCAAGCGCGACTACGTGATGCAGCTGGGCGCCAAGGGCGCGATCAACCGCAAGCAGTTTTCCTGCTGGGGCCAGATGCCGAAGGTCGGCACGCCGGACTACGATACCTGGGTCAAGGAGGCCCGCAAGTTTGGTAAGGCGGTCTGGGACATCACCGGCAAGCGTGACGTCGATATCGTGTTCGAGCATCCCGGGGAGGCGACGTTCCCGGTCTCCTGCTTGATCGTGAAGCGCGGTGGCATGGTGGTGTTCTGTGCCGGCACCTCGGGCTACAACCTCACCTTCGACGCGCGCTATGTGTGGATGCGGCAGAAGCGCGTGCAGGGCTCGCATTTCGCTCACCTCAAGCAAGCTTCGGCGGCCAACCAGTTCGTGCTCGACCGCCGCATCGATCCCTGCATGAGCGAGGTATTTTCCTGGACGAGAATCCCGCACGCGCACGAATTGATGCGAACCAACCGGCACCCGCCGGGCAACATGGCAGTGCTGGTCAACACGCCACGCGCGGGGCTGCGCACGTTGGACGATGTGATCGAGGCGGCGGCTACCCCATCGGGGGCATAGCTTTTCCACCGCTTGCCACAAGAATGGCACCTTTCTTGCTTTGAATGCCACAGGTGGAGCGTACGGGGGGCTTGGAAGAGAGGAGCCTCACCATGTGCGACTACAGCCTACACAATGTGAAGTCGCGTGCTGCGAGAGTTGGCGACAAGCTCACGACGCGCAACTTTGGTACCGGCACACGTGGCTTTGCCGCCCAGGAAGACACCACTATGGCGGTGTGCGTTCTTCCGGGAACGGAGCTCGCGTTTTCCCGGGAGGTCGCATGCACGGCGTCCGGATTCCTTGGCCTGGGCGCGCGCAGAATGGCCTACCAGACGGCAATCTTTCGGCAGGTCAACAAGGACCAACCGCGGGTGCATCATGACGCGCTCGAATTTCCGGATGGGCAGACCGTCCTGCTGACCGAACTCGTCGAGGGTCAGGAGGCAACCGTGCTGCAGCTTCCCGCGCAGCCTACAACTGCAGCCGAGGTGGAGGCCCAGCAGCGCGTCGCCTACGTCGGGTAGTAGTATTCGCCGCACGAACTGCGGCGCAGAAGGTGAAGGGGCCGCTCCTCCGCGGGGCGGCCTTTTTTGCTGTTCGAGTGATGGTGCGATGGAGCAGGCGCGCTCAGATGTCTGCGATCGCTGCCGTGGCGGCGGAGCGCGGGCGCAGCATCGCGGCGTTGAGCGCGCCGCCATACACGAAGATCGATGCCGTCCAATACAGAAACACCAGCGCGATCATGGCTGACGCGAGGCCCGCATAGTAGCTCACATAGGTGGTCGCGAACTCGGCGAGGTAGCGGCCGAAGGCGATGCCGGCGACCAGCCACAAGGCCAGTGTCGCGACGATGCCGGGCAGGATTGCGATCAGCCGACGATGGCCGGCCGGCAGCCACTTATGCGCGACGAACAACGCGACGGTGAGGACCACGACCGCGATGGCGATGCGGAAAAAGGTGAAGGTGCCCTCGAGCGGCTCCAGCCATGGCGCGTAGCGCAGCGCCGTGCGGAATATCAGCGGACCCAACACGATGAGAAAGCCCAGCGCCAACAACCCCACCGCGGCCACCAGCACATAGGCGATCGATTCGAGCCGCAACAGGATCCAGTGCCGCGTCTCCACCACGCCATAGGCGCGGTTGAGACCGATCCGCAGGCTCTCGACCCCGCTCGAGGCGAAAAAAATGGCAAACAGAGCGCCGATCGTGACCGCGCCCGTGTGCGTGGTGGTCAATACGTCATGAATTTCACGCGCGATCGGGAGCGCAACCTCCTCCGGCCAGGTCGCAAGCATCAGCTTCGCAACCTCATCGGGTAGCTCGCTGGAGCCGAAAACGCCGGCGAGCGATGTGAGCAAGATGAAGAATGGAAACATCGCCATTAGCGCGGAGAGCGCGATGTGGCTTGCGATCGCCCAGCCGTCGTCGGCGAGGAAACGCCAATAGGCATCGAGGGCGATATTGAAAGCTCGTCGCATCGAAACGTTCAACTCTGGTCGTTTGTGACGATTCGCAAGTCAGCGCGGGTTATCCCAAGCGGTCAATCTCATTCCAAGTGGTCAACAATGCAGCAACGGGCGTCCAAACTGGCGGCAGGCTACCCCGCCATGCCTCGGCGGCGTTGCTTTTGTGCACTGCACGCGTAGTCTTGGGTGTCGCTCCTTGCAAGCCTAAGTGGGTGCCGGTCCACGGAGCGCGCTGGAAGTCACCGCACGGAGTTCGCCATGCTGGACCAAGCCCAACGCCGCGACGCCGGGGCTAAGCTGGTTGCGCTTGCACGAGCGGCGACGCAGGCCGTTGAAACGTTGCTCGCCGACGCGACGGCGGCGGTGCGCCGGCGCGTCATGGTGGATGATCAAGTGGTCGACCGGCTGCTCGACCGCGAGCAGCGCGCCACGCACGGCCTCGCCTGGCTCGCGACCTATGTCGAATCCGTGCGGCAGCTCGCGGCCTATGCCGAGCGGAT
>VAZL01000879.1 GCA_005883445.1 Alphaproteobacteria bacterium
TCGCCCACGTTCCAAATGCTCGCGCGGCGACCTACGATCTCCTGATCAAGGGTGGGCGCGTCATCGACCCCTCGGTTGGGCTCGATGCGATACGCGACATTGCGATTGCCGCCGGCAAGATCGTCGCGGTCGAGGCCGACATCGCGGGCGACGCCTCCCAGACGATCGATGCGCGCGGCAAGATCGTTGCTCCGGGGCTGATCGACATCCACACCCATGCCGGCCGTAGCAAGGAAGGCCCTGCGTTGCTCGTGCAGGACGGCGTCACCGGGTGGGTCGATGCCGGCTCGGCCGGCGCGGACAACATCGACCAGATTGCCACCGTCGCGAGGACAGCACCCCAAGTGGGCCGCGCCCTGGTGAACATCGCACGCACCGGCGTCATCTCACCCGCCGGCGAGCTGCACGACATGAACGCCGCCAACGTGGCTTTGGCGCAGGGAGCGATCGCACGCCATCGCGATGTTGTCGTCGGCGTCAAGGCGCGGTTGTCGGAAAACGTGGCCGACGCCAACGATCTCGAAGCATTGCGGCGCGCACAAGAGGCGGCCGCCCCCTTCAATCTCCCGGTGATGATCCACATTGGCCAATCGTTTTCGCCGATGCGCGCCATCCTCCCGCTGCTCAAGCGCGGCGATATCGTCACCCACATGTACGCGCCGGCGCCGAACGGCATCCTCGACGACAAGGGCCGACTGTTCCCGGACGTGGCAGCCGCGCGCCGACGGGGCGTCATTTTCGATTTCGGCAACGGGGTTCTCGATCATTTCGACTGGGCCACCGTGGAGCGCGCAACGAAGCAGGGCTTTTGGCCCGATACCATCTCCACGGATTGGAACGTGATGTCGAAGACCACGGGCGTCATCGACTTCCCGAACGTCATGTCGAAGTTCATCATGTTTGGCATGCCGCTCAGCCAGATCATCGCATGCGCGAGCGTCAATGCTGCGCGCGTATTCCCGTCTTTCGATGACCGCGGCACGCTCAACGTGGGTGCGCCGGCCGACGTGGCAATCTTGGAGCTGCGGGACGGGACCTTCGAATTCGTCGACAACTACAAGGGCACGCGCACCGGCCGCCAGCGGCTCTTCCCGGCGGCGACCGTGCTAGCGGGCAAGCAGGTGCAGCGCGCTTAGCCCAACGGGTGGCCTTCGCTCGTGGACCTCAGTCGCGGCATTCACGGCGAACTAAGCACGTAACGCGATAACGTTGGTTTTCGGCAAGGACGTGAACACTCTCGCACCTGACGACCTGAAGAAAAGGAATCGCGCCTGGGCAGCGCGTATGACCTCGGAGGATCCTGACTTCTTCCGGCGCCTCGAACGCCAACAGGCGCCCCATTATCTCTGGATCGGCTGCTCCGATAGCCGCGTGCCGGCAAATACGATTGTCGGACTCGACCCCGGCGAGCTGTTCGTACACCGCAATGTCGCCAATCTCGCTTCGCCGCAGGATGCCAACTATTTATCGGTGCTCCAGTTTGCCGTCGACGTACTCAAAGTGCGGCACATTATGGTGGTCGGACATTATGGCTGCGGCGGCGTCAGCGCCGCCGTCGATGGCAGACGTCGGGGTCTTGTCGACCATTGGCTGCATCCGATTCGCGAGCTGTCGAGAACGCACAGTCACGAACTCGAAGCGCTGCGGGACGAGCACAGCCGCCTGGACCGTCTGTGCGAACTCAACGTGATGCAGCAAGTCAAGAACGTCGCCTCCGACGTCTTCGTGCTCGACGCGTGGGCACGCGGGCAGAATCTCTCAGTTCATGGCTGGGTGTATTCGATCGGGAATGGCCTGATCAAAGATTTGAACGTGACCGTGAGCGCTCCGGAGCAATGCTGATAAGATGCCAGCGGATCAGCGCCGAACCAGATCATTGGTCTGCGCATCTACGGTCGCCGCTTGCAGTCGCGCATGAAGCGGTAGCGCTTTACGAGATGCAAATGCTGCTCTCGCGCCTGACGCCTACAATTTTCATTTCGCTCGGCAATGCGCTCGCTCGCCGCTGCAATCTCTCCCGGCAGGAGTAAAGAAAAGCCCCGGACATGCCGGGGCTTCTAGTGCGTAACGGATGGAGAAGCCTAGAGAGACCTAAGCAGCCTCTAGACGATCTAATGTTATCCCCGAACTCACAAATCAGGCAAGGCGCGGATTTCGTAATCTGTGTCGGAAGCCGCCGGTCTTGGACGCCTTGTCACGCTG
>VAZL01000880.1:0-1958 GCA_005883445.1 Alphaproteobacteria bacterium
CAAAGCTCAAGTGGAATTCAACGGCGCTCTTGGTTACAAAGCTCTCCGGCGCTCGTAGCTCAGCTGGATAGAGCACCAGACTTCGAATCTGGGGGTCGGGGGTTCGAATCCCTCCGAGCGCGCCAGTTACGTCACTGTCCAGCCCGAACACATAGGTGACAGATCGTACCTAAGACATGGGTGACAACACCTCCCGCCAAAAGGCGAAAAGTGTTACCCATGTGTCCGGTACGAGGTGTCACCTATCTCTCAGGCCGCTCACAGAGCACGCTACCGCTCGAGGGAGAGCGCCATTCTGCGCCGGTGTTGAGCAAATTGGCGCCTCGCTATACCTCGTGGCGTCCTTGCTTGGCGGGTGCGACCTCGCCGTAGGTCACCGCAGACGCCATTGTCTCGAACACTCCGTCGCGTCGCACGAGTGCATGAAACAGCGCCCCCGCGACATGCAACAGGATCAGCGCGAAGAACGCGAAAGCAAGATAGAAATGCGCGTCCCAGAGCAGCGTATGCAGGCTGTCGCTCTGCGGCAGGATCGCCGGAAGATGCCACCCGCCGAACAACACGACGGGATAGGCGGCCGCCGACAGCATTCCCCAGCCGATCAGCGGCATGCCGATCATGAGGGCGTAGAAGGCGTAATGCGACGCCTGGGCGGCGAACTTCATCGGCCCGGGCAGGTCGGCGGGCAGCGGCGGCGCACCATAACGCAGGCGCAGAGCCAAGCGGATCAGCGCGAGCGCCAGGATGGCAATGCCCAGCGGCTTGTGGATTGAAACGAGCGTCAGATATTTCGGCATGACCGTGGACACCATGCCCACGCCGATAAACAGCATGGCCAGGATGCAGGCTGCCATGAGCCAGTGCAGCAGACGCTGTAACGGGGTGAAGCGTCGGTGACCCCCGATCATGGCGTGGCTCCTGTCGTTGTTCGGGGATAGTCCCTGGCCTCCGCCGTGCGCAGGTCGTACGACTTTGCGTAGGCGGCCGAGCGCGCGGCAGGAAACGGGTCATCCGACGTGCGCATGCCGGAGGGCAGCACGGTAGGGTCGAAATTGATATCACGGCATGGGCCGTCCGGCTCGGCCTGGACTTGCTGCGCCGCGAGCGTGCCGACCTCGATGGTGCGGCGATCGGCTGGCCAGGGCTTGGTGGGGTCCGCCGTCGGATCGCCGGCACCAGCCACCGTCACCACCATGGTCCAATGTTGCGGCGTATCGGCGACGCGTCGAGCGATGTCCTGTTCGAGGAAATCGGGGCCACGCTTGGCGAGCTCATCGGGCGAAACAGCGACCGGTCGCGCCGCCGGCAGCAGTGACCAGCGCACCGCGTGCTCTGTGCCGGAAGCGTCGACGAAGACGAAGCTGTTGAGGCTGTTGAACCGCTCTTCCGCGTAGCTGGCGGTCCAGGGCCCGTTCTTGGCCCAGTCGCCGAACGCCCCAAACTCTGGATGTGCCGCGGCGAAAGCCGCCGTCGCGTTCGGGTCCTTGCTCCCATGCGCGCGCAGCATTTCGTAGAAGGCCTCCGGTGTCGACACCGCGAAGACCGGGGCGTTGATCATGGCACTCCGCCATTCTTGTCCGTCCGGCGTCGAGATCCGTATTCCCAGGCCACGCACCCGGACGGTCGCGTCCGGCGCGTTCGGATCTGCGGTTCCCAGATTGAAGCGCCCGAGCACCGGATACTCCCCGCGCGCGAAAACCGGAGCCCGGGAAAGCTCGGATCCGGCCCCGTTTGCTTCGAAGACGCCGGTAAAACAGATCCCCTTCGCATGGTTGCGGCGGTGACCGAGCGCCACTCCGGTCGGCGGTGCAAACGCGGCGACCAGCTTGCCGGGCGTGAGGCGTTGAGGCGAAAACCATCCTGCCGTATAGGCAAAGGCCGCGGCACTGGCGGCAATGACGACGGCAATGACCGCCAGTGACCCGAACGCGGGCGATTGGTGGGGCGCTGTCATTCAG
>VAZL01000880.1:2032-2229 GCA_005883445.1 Alphaproteobacteria bacterium
TGATCGTTATGGTTGGGTGATTGCATGTTTTTCAAAGCAAAGATTTGCGAAAATTGCTGCGCATATTTCGAGCTTGCGCTGAGTTTCAGCCGCCAGCCAAGCCGACACTAGCGGAGCTGACGACGTACCGGGCAAGATCGATCCGACCCGTCGCGAAGCGCTCAACGATACATATCACCCCGCCGTCGCCTTCCAGA
>VAZL01000037.1 GCA_005883445.1 Alphaproteobacteria bacterium
GATCGAGCGCATTTCCGAGATCGTAGAGCCAACCGATGCGCAGCGTCCGGCGCTCGAGGAATTGCGGGCCGCAAGCGCCAAGGCGATCGACATGCTCAAGTCCGGTTGCCCGAAGGACCTGCCCAGCATCTCGACTGGACGGCTTGCGGCGATGGAGAGCCGGCTGCAGGTCATGCTTGCGGCCGTGCAGACCGTGCGCCCGGCCCTCGAGCGCTTCTACCAATCGCTCAGCGACGAGCAGAAGGCTCGCTTCAACGCTATCGCACCGACGAATAATCGCGACGCCACGGCCAAGGACCAATATGATCTCGCGAAGCTTTGCAATGAGAAGACACCGGGCGCTACCGACCTGCCGATCGATCGCATCGCCCAGGTGGTGCAGCCTACGCCGGCGCAGCGTTCCGCGCTTGACGAATTGGAGGATGCATCCGTCAAGGCGGCAGAACGGCTCAATACGGAGTGCCAGGCCTATCAAACGCTGGCCCCGACGGGCCGAATGGAGGCGATGGAGAAGCGGCTCGACGCTGCGCTTGGCGCGGTCAAGACCGTGGGCCCCGCGTTCGTGAAATTCTACAATTCGCTGAGCGACGAACAAAAAGCGCGCTTCAATTCGCTGCGTTCGGCGTCCCGGCCGACGGGGTGAAGAACGATCGCCAAGGGTGGCGACGATCCTGAGGCTAAGGTGCATGGCGAGCGCCAACCAGATGATCGAGTAAAGCGGATTATTTCGTCAGCTGTTGAGACAAGCTCGCAATGTCCGCTTTGAGGGGCAAAGCGGACATGCCGCGACCCCGGCGCCGTATCAATCTGACGCGACTGACCCCAAGCGGACATCGAGGGGGTCGCCGCGAGAACCTGACCAAACGGCCTATGTGAACGGATTCCGCGGCGCTGCAACGGAACGACCACTCTCCAGGAGCGTTCTCGGTCCGCAATGGACCTCTTTTCGATTTCGATAACCCGTAGGGTGCCACTTCCAGAACAACCTGTTTTTTTGCCTGGGAGGGTCGATCGTCAGACCGCTTTTTTACGATGATTCCCATCAATCTGCGCGCTGGAAATAAGTCAATCAGTAAAAGCCTGGTTGCCGCTTTAGCTCCGCTCCCTCGCGTGCTTGGGCGCTACCGCGAAGCCCGCAAATCACTCCGCGGGTCCATCTCCCGGCAAAGCCGGCAAGGGCTCGACTGGATGAATTTCTTTCTGGCCGATGTCCAGACCGCATTCGGTGCATTCGTCGCCTTTTATCTTGCTGATCTGGGCTGGTCAAAAGGTCAGGTCGGTCTGGCCCTTACTGTTGGGACGCTTGCTGGCGTCATCAGCCAGATTCCGGGCGGGGCACTTGCCGATGCACTGCGGTGGAAACGGGCCCTGGCGGCGATTGGCATCGGCATGATTTGCGTATCAGCCCTGATCCTTGCGCTGATGCCGAGCTTCGCTCTCGTGTTCTTTGCTGAGATCCTGCACGGGCTCACCGCCGGCATAGTTACGCCAGCTATTGCTGCTATCAGCCTTGGCCTCGTCGGTCGGCGAGCGATGTCCCTTCGGACTGGGCGCAATTATCGATTCGACGCCGCGGGCAACGCCCTAACTGCGGGCCTAATGGGATTAGCCGGCCAGTATTTTGCCAAGAGCGCTATCTTCCTTGGCTCTGCCGCGCTGTGCATCCCGGCGCTCATTGCCCTGAGCCGGATTCGCGCCGACGAAATTGATTATGCCCGAGCCCGTAATGCGGGAACGGGCAAGCAGGCGAAGAGTTACCATCGCATCTTCGACCTTGGTAAAAACCGCAATCTATACATCTTTGCAGCCTGCGTTTTCTTATTCCAATTCGCCGACGCTTCGCTGCTGCCGATTGTTGGCCAGAATCTGGCGCAAAGTAAAACCGAGTACGCATCGTTACTTATGGCTGGCTTGATCGTCGTGCCGCAAATCGTGGTTGCGCTGCTGTCGCCATGGGTGGGTTATTATTCCGAAAAGTGGGGACGTAAGCCGCTGCTGCTCTTAGGCTTTGGGTTGGAAATTACTCGCACGCTCTTGTTTGCATTCTCTGCGAGCCTCCCGATACTTTTGATCGCTCAATTACTCGGCGGCATCAGCGCTGCGGCCGTCACCGTACTCACAATCCTGGTAATCACCGATCTAACCACTGGTACCGGCCGCTTCAACTTGGTGCGCGGGTCTGTCGGCACCCTGATCGCCATCGCCGCTTCGATCAGCACTACCGCGACCGGCTTTATTTTCCAGGAACTCGGCCATTGGGAAGGTTTTCTGATCCTGGCGGCCGCTTCCGCCATTGCGACCGCGTTGCTATGGGCGGCAATGCCGGAGACAATGCCGGCTAAATATCTCGATTGATTAACCACAAACGTATATCGGCTCGCGCTCGCGGGTCTGCGGCGTGACATAGAATGAGAGAAGTCGGAGATCTCCTGGGCTATCACCCGAATCCGCACATATCGGCCCAGGATGAACGCGGCTAAAGACTGATGGCAGTTCCCATTAGCGGGACATGCACGGAACACAGACGACAGCGGGCGCGTTCTGTAAGTGCAGCGCTTCCTCAATCAAGGGAGGTTATTATGCATTCCAAGGTTTTGGCCATTGCGAGCGCACTCGTTGTGATGCTGGCGGGCACGCTTGCATGGGCTCAAAGCAGTACGAGCGAAAAGACGCCTGGTCACATCATGCAAAGGACACCCCAGGCGAAAAGCACCGGACCGGGAGCATCCGAATATGCGCCCGGCCACCTCAAGCGCAAGTTCCATTCTCAATCGGCATCTCCATTCACGCCGAGCCATAGAGCCACTCCAACGACCACTGGCATGCACACGCGCTAAAAGGCCGGGTAGAGCGGACTTACCAAAACGGCTCAACTCGGACTGACAGTTGAGAGGTTCGAGGCACGCTGCCGTAACGAGCTCGAACCAGCATTTGACAAAGTGATTGAATGAGCAGAGCGGCGTTTCTATAACGCGCTTCGTTGCGCTTGCCGAACGTCAACTTTCGCTACGCCGTTCAAGGGGGAGCAACAGCGCAAACTCAGTCCCATCAACACCGCCGTGCTGGGTGATGCTCGCACCCAATTGTTTTGCAAGCGCAGCGATTATCCGCATTCCCAATCCTCTGCTCTGGGTGAGGTCAAAGCCAGCGGGCAATCCGACGCCGTCGTCGCGCACAGATATGAGCGCCGAGTTCTCGTCCTGGCGGGACAAACGTACCCAAATGTGCCCATTAGAACGATCAGACAACGCATGTTTGACCGCGTTGGTGACGAGCTCATTGACGATCAGAGCCAGCGAAATCGCTCGATCAGGATCGAGCTCAATCCCCGGCGCGGCGTCGAAATCGAGGATGCAGCGATAGGCCCCAACGGCATCCGCGCACACCTGCTGTAGATACGGCCCAAGATTGATGCTCTCAACGTTCGCGTCATGCGATAACCGCTCGTAGGCGCGGCCGATCGCGGAGACACGACCCGATGCCTCAGTCAGATGCGCTCTAATGAGGTCATCGTCCGCGGCATTTGCCTGCAATTGCAGCATTGCGGCTACGATCTGCAGGCTGTTCTTTACCCGATGATTGATTTCATTGAGCAGGACCTGCTGGCGGTCGAGGGCCATCCTGAGCTGGCGTTCATTCCGTTGTCGCTCGATCGCCATCCCCAGGATGTTTGCCGCTCCTTGCAGGAACGCGATATCGTGCTCGCTGAATTCGCCCTCAGATCGGCTGTCGACTTCCAGCACACCATAGGGGGAGCCATCGCCTTGAAGGATGACATTCATGGCGCGGCGAATGCCGTGTTCGGCGAGCAGCTCCGGTGTTCTAAACCGTTCTTCATTCTCAAGGTGATTGCTGATGACTGGTTTGCCAGTGCGCAAGGCAAACCCGGAAGGGGATTCGAGATCGGCGCCTATCGTCGCCACGCCCACAATACCTTCATGCCAACCGACACCTGCGCGAACAAGAAGCCGATTTTGCGCCGGCAGGTACTCTAAGACCTTGCAAAACTCTGCCTTCATACCTTCTGCGGTAAGGCCGGCAGTCTGATTCAATAGCTCGAGGAATGGCGTGCCCTGCAGTGCCAAGACGCCTAATTCGGCAAGAATTTCCTGTTGGCGAATCCGCAGATGGAGTGCGCGTCTGGTGAGCTCGGCGTGTTCACCGCCGGGTTCTATCACAGGCGTGGGATCGTCGGATCGATCTTTAGGTTGGTCCATGGCAGATCGCTTCTTGCTGCCAAAAAGACGCGCTCGGTGAATACCCGCCCGGGTCGCCAGCGATGCCTGGCCACCCGTCTTGAACCACGCTCTAGGCGCTTCAAGCCGCAGCCGGCCAGGGCAGCGTACCTGGAGCTACCGCATTGATTTGGTGCGCGAAGATGCGCCCTTCTTGGGCCACTTATCGGGCGGGACCACTCAGTCACCGCCGCGGGATCATTCGGCCTGGTGATGGAACGATATTTGCCTCACTCCACCGCGCCTGTCGAGACCCGGTAGTAAGCGTAGCTGCGTTGGGCTCCGCGACTGGAGCACCGCAGGCGTCGAGGGCGATCGCTTGTTGATTTCGCGGTCTCGGCTCGCCGCGACCGCCACGCGCGCAGGAAACTTTCTGGCTCGAGAGTCGTTGTCCCCTGCGGCCCCAATCGTCATGAGGTGGACATGCGCGCGCGTTCAGAGGAGAAGCGTTCAGAGAAGAAGAAGGGCAAACTCGAGAAGCCCGCGAACCACTACAAGTCACCCGACGACATCGTGAAAGACAAGGACCTGTCGCCGGCCGAAAAACGGCAGGCGCTCAACACCTGGGAACAGGACGCAAGGCAGATGTTGACCGCCAGCAACGAGGGCATGGAAGGGGATCAGGAAGGCCTCGACCGACGCGACAGTCATCGGCTCGGCGAGGTGGTCCGCGCCAAGGATAAGATCGGCGCAAAGCCAAAGCACAAGCACTCGCACTAGTGTCCTGATTCCGAAGTTCGCATCATTGTGCCGCAGCCTCGTTTGCGAACTTCGGAATCGAAGGACACTAGCAACTTATTGATCTAGTGTGGCTTTGGTTCAGAAGTCCGCATTTCGGACTCGCTGCAAAAATGATGCGGACTTCTGAACCGCCACACTAGGGCGTGCACTCATTAAAAAATCTGGCAGGTCGGAAGGCCCGCTTTCGGGGGCACAGCGGACAATATTTGCTCTTCTGAGCCTTTCCGCTTTTGACCCAAAGCGGACATCGGCCCAGATGGCCGTCGCACCGTTCGGCTATCGTCCGAAGCATATGAAATAGTGCAGTGATCTGCCTAAGCATCGGTGTGTCACCGTCTGTCAGTGCGGGGCGGTGTCTCCAGAGATCCGATTGTGATACGCTTGCAGGTGATTGGCGGATGCGTCGCTCGCTGGTCTCTGATCAAAATTGGCGCGATCCCGATGATCGTTACTGGAACATACGACCCCTATCTCGTCACGCTTTCCATCCTAGTGGCCGCCTTCGCGTCTTACACCGCCCTCGATCTTGGCGCCCACGTAGCGGCCGCTCCGGGACCCGCGCGTCGCGTGTGGCTGGCGGCGGCTGCGATCACAATGGGAGGCGGGATATGGTCGATGCACTTCGTCGCCATGCTCGCCTTCACCATGCCGATGCCGATGTCCTACGACATCGGATTGACCGCGCTTTCGCTCATGGTGGCGATCTTCGTCACCGGCGTCGGCTTTTACGTCATCAGCCGCAAGCGCGCATCGCCGCCTCGCCTCGTGTTCAGCGGCCTCTTCATGGGACTTGGCATTGCCGCCATGCATTACACCGGCATGGCGGCAATGACAGGAGAGGCCAAGCTTAGCTACGATCGCCTCTACGTTGCGCTCTCCCTCCTCATAGCGATCGGCGCGTCGACGGCGGCCCTGTGGCTGGCATTTCGAACCACGGATCTCGGGCAAAAGCTCGTTGCCGCCGTCGTCATGGGCCTGGCCATTTCCGGTCTGCACTATACGGCGATGGCGGGGACCATTTTTACCGCTCAGGGCCCGCTTCATCAGATCCAAGGAAACGCGGGTCTGGATCAAACCACTCTGGCCCTGGTGGTTGCCGGCATCACGTTTGTCATTCTGGCCTTCGCGTCGATCGTCTCCGTATTGGAGCAGAAGCGCGCCGAAGCAGCGCTGCATCGCGCGCGGGCGGATCTCGCACACATCAACCGGGTGACCACCTTGGGAGAGCTGACTGCCTCGCTCGTTCACGAAGTGAGTCAACCGATTGCCGCCGCGGCCACCAACGCCAACGCCTGCCTGCGCTGGCTCACGCGCGAGCCTCCCGATCTTGAAGAGGCGCGCGCGTCTGCGCTGAGCATCGTGAACGACGCAAAGCGTGCGGGGGAAATCATCAGCCGGATCCGGCTGCTCTTCCGGAAGGGTGCTCCGCAACGGGTGTCGGTCGATGTAAATGAAGTCATTCGAGAGATGATTGTCCTCCTGCGCAGCGAGGTAACGCGACACTCCATATCAGTCCGGGCGGAGTTGGCGTCGGATCTTCCCAATGTCATGGGAGATCGCGTGCAATTGCAGCAGGTTATGATGAACCTCATCACTAACAGCATCGATGCGATGAAGGATGTGAATGGGCCACGCGAGCTCGCCATTAACTCGCAGCGAGCGAAACATGAACAAGTTATGGTGACCGTCAGCGATACCGGAGTGGGACTGCCGCCACAGCAGACGGACCAAATCTTCCATGCCTTCTTTACCACGAAGCCGCATGGCACCGGTATGGGTTTGTCCATCAGCCGCTCCATCGTTGAATCGCATAGCGGCCGGTTGTGGGCTGCTGACAACTCTTCGCGGGGCGCAAGTTTTCACGTCACCCTACCCACCAGCGTCGAGGCAGATGATTGACAGATATGGCGAGGGAGGACGCAAGATGGGATCTGTTTTGCTGCGGTACAGGAGTCCGCTCGTGATGCTGTGGACGGCTCCTCCACCGGCACGGAAGTGCCATGGATGTGGGTGCTGTTAAGGCCCCCACGATTCGGAGGAGCCACACATGCAAGCGGTCACGACAATTGGT
>VAZL01000881.1 GCA_005883445.1 Alphaproteobacteria bacterium
TGCGTCGAATTCTGACGAAGTATGCTGCCTACTACAATGAGTTGAGGACTAATCGGTCTCTCAACAAGGACGCCCCGTTCCATCGCGCTATTCAGCGCCTCGGCGCCATTACATCACAGCCTGTCCTCGGCGGACTTCATCACCAATATTGCAGAATCTAGTTTTCGGCACACACACCCCATTGACAGCAGCATCGACACTCACCAAATCCAAAGTATGCGCAGATCATCCGTTCGTCAGGAGCGCTGCGCACACACAACGAAAAAACGAACGGAGGTGCTATGCCCCCGGGTTACTCAAGCCGCGATGATCGCTGCGGCATCGTTCGGGTTGCGGCGTAGCGGCACGTTTGCGACGGCAACATCGGGAGCGGCCTATTGGGCCGCATCAGTGAGGCATGGCCCGCCTTGGCCCCTCCCGGTGAATGCTCCTAAGTCCATCTTCCAAAATTCGATCCTATACAGGGCCGCGAACTCTGTGGGCTCCCCTCCTTCTTGTGGGGAGGGGCTGGGGGTGGGGGGTCGTGAGTTGTGGCTCCAGACTCGTCCATACTCCCATCGCGCTAAACATCTTGGCCGGCACGATCATCTTGGCCTCGTTCCACCCCTGATACAGCTTGAAAAAAGGTCAGGTGAATTTCGGCGCGAGCAAAAACCTCAGCCGGATTTCCGGCCTCAAGTAGATCACCACAGTGGGCAGATGGCACTCGATAAACCACCGCCATCTGGGTCGCGTCAATGATTCCCTTGGCCGTTCCGATTGCGTTTGCCGTGTTGGCGCTTGTCGCTTGGCGATATGAGGCTCGCGCGCAGCAGGCGTATGAGGCGACGTTGAGCGCAGCGGAGAAACGGCAATTCCGGGCCCTCCGCAGAATCCATCCTTCGCGATGGCGAGCCGTCATGGCCCTCAAGCACGCCGAGGCAGCCGTCGCGGCCGCGCAGGAGGCGGGCTCGCGCAAGCCGGAAAAGACAAGTCAGAGGCGGGAACCGCAGCGCCGCGCAAAACGAGATACGAAAAACAGCGCTCGGAAACGCAAGCCCGGCGCGAAACGAGTGTGATTATCCGGCAGACGGGCCGCCCGGAGCGCCTGGGATTTCGCGAATATGCGGACGCTCGGGTCTGGCTGTGACCTTTGCGCCACAGTGCGGGGGAAACCGTGACGCGCCGGAGCTTTCTTGTTGTGCGATCGTTTCTGCTAGGGCATTTGTAAACGTGCAGCGGTGGACACCGCTTCCGACGAACATCAGGAGGCTCCGCACCGGCTCTGCCGGAAAGATGCGGTTCAAACACAGGGGATTGATGATGCTTAAACTTCTAACCGCAATGGGGGCATCCTTGGCTATGCTGAGCGCTGCCGCCGCCGCCGATCTGCCGCGCAAGGAGCCGCCTCCTCCGGCGCCTCCGGTTGGCAAGGCTCCGATCGGCAATATAGAATACCGCGAGACAGATTGACCCGGTCTGGGCTTGCATCCCATTTCCATCAACTTTCGCCCCGCTTCGGCGGGGCGATTGTTTCTTAAGGCTACGCGCACGCCCAACGGACCACCGCTTACTCATGCGGCGAGCGCTTTTCGATAAACGCGCGCATGCCCTCTTGAGCGTCGGCGGTCGCGGCGACGGTACAGAAATTCTCGACCGCCTCGGCGATGCGGCGCCGGTCGTCGTTGGCCCGCAGGAATTGAGTCCGGCCCAACCGCATCGCGCTCGGTGACTTCGTTGCAAATACGCGCGCCATGGCGCGGGCCTCGTCGTGCACCTTCTCGTCCGGCACGATCCGGCTGACGAGGCCGAGCGAGAAGGCTTCGTCGGCACCGAAGGTACGTCCGCTGAACAAGAGCTCGAACGCGCGGTGACGACCGACGATCCGCGGCAGATGCACGAAATGAATGGCCGGAACGAGCGCGAGTTCGATCTCGGGATAGCCGAATGTCGCGCTTTCCCCGGCAAGGATCACGTCGCAGGAAATGGCGAGCGTCATGCCGCCGCCGCGCGCGGCACCGCCGACGGTGGCAATTGAGGGCTTGCCGAGATTGAACTGTGCATCGACCAACTCCACGTAGAGTTTGTCGAGCAACCGCCGCACCTCGGCGGTCGGCTTGCCGAGCAGCCCTCGCAGGTCCAAGCCCGCGCTAAACCGGTGCGTCAGCGCGCTCGTGAGCACGACGGCGCGGATGGTCTCGTCGGCCGCGGCCCGCTGCAACGCCGCGATGAGTTGCTCGAGCAGCGCAAGGCTCAACGCATTCACCGGTGGGCGCGCGAGGCTGATCTCTGCGATCCGGTCGGACACGTCGTATCGCACCTCCTCCTGCGTCGTCATTTCCGACCTCCTGCGGCTGGAGCTTGTTCGTTTGCGCGCGATGCACAATCACGCCGCGCACCCGGTGGATTCCCTCCCCCGCTTGCGCTGATTCACTGCGCACCGATGCTGGAAGCTCACCGGATTTCGCTGCACCAGCCCCTA
>VAZL01000883.1 GCA_005883445.1 Alphaproteobacteria bacterium
CGGTCGTACCCGAACAATGCCCGGACGCATTCGAAGAAGCAGGTTCGGCAGATCGCGAACAGCATCGCGAGGTTCGGCTTCTGCAATCCGGTCCTGATCGATGATGCCAAGCAGATCGTCGCCGGCCATGGCCGGGCGGAAGCCGCCAAACTCCTCGGCATCGACGCGGTGCCCACATGCCGGCTGTCGCATTTGAGCGAGGCCGATAAGCGCGCCTACATCTTGGCCGACAACAAGCTTGCCGAGAAGGCCGGGTGGGACAAGCAGCTTTTGGCGATTGAGCTGCAGTGCCTGATCGATCTCGACGTCGAGATCGAATTGACCGGGTTCGAGATGCCGGAAATCGACATCATCCTGGAGGATGCCCGCGAGGCAGACGACGCATCGAGCGGCCCGGAAGATGCCGTGCCCCAGCATTCATCGGGTCCCCCGGTCACCCGGACCGGAGACCTGTGGTTGCTGGGCAATCATCGCCTGCTGTGCGCAGATGCCCGCGACGAGGCTGCCTACGATCGTCTGCTCGAAGGCGCCAAGGCGGAATTCGTGTTCACGGATCCTCCGTACAACGTCGCGATCGACGGTAACGTCTGTGGCCTCGGTCGGATTCGTCATCGCGAGTTCGCGATGGGCTGCGGCGAGATGAGCGAGCCCGAGTTCACGACATTCCTGCAAACGATCTTTGATCGTCTCACCGAACACACCATTGATGGCTCGATCCATCAGATCTGCATGGACTGGCGCCACATGTGGGAGATGCTCGCCGCCGGCCGCCAGGTCTACAGCGAGCTCAAGAACCTCTGTATCTGGAACAAGACCAACGCGGGGATGGGGTCATTCTACCGCTCGAAACATGAATTGGTGTTCGTGTGGAAGTCCGGGAGCGCAGGGCACGTCAACAATTTTGAGCTCGGGCAGCATGGTCGCAATCGGACAAATGTCTGGGACTATGCTGGCGTCAACACGATGCGCGCGGGACGGTTGGAAGAGTTGGCAATGCATCCGACGGTCAAGCCGATCGCATTGGTCGCAGACGCGATCAAGGATTGCTCACGCCGCGGCGGCCTTGTGTTGGATCCCTTTTGCGGCAGCGGCACCATCTTGATTGCCGCCGAGCGGACCGGTCGCAAGGCGCGGCGCTGGCAGAGTTACACCGGCAAGACTGCCGTCCTTGCCGCGTCAGGTGAGACCTTCGAGACCATCGAGGAGCAGCGCGCCGCCAAGCCGGCGGCCGCTTGATCAGGCCAGTGGCGCAGATGCCGTTCGCCGAACAGCTGCCGTGGTTCCTCCGCCACCTAAGAACGGCGAGTTTGTCCGACCATGAATTGCGGCCGTGGGGGTTCCGGGCACCCCAATCGATTGCATTCTTGAGAATGGCAGGAATGGATGGAGTGATGAAGAGCAGCGCACCGGTCTGCTCGATTTCAGAACATTCATGCTGTCCGAGTCGATCCGGAGGGCGACAAGGCGGTATCATTGCCGAGCCGGGCTCGTTGGCTCGATGAATTCCTTCGTGAGATCCTGGCCTCTCCGGCAGGTCGCGATACCGATCAGGTGGATGCATTCTCGCAGGCGCTAAATCGCGCTTTCAATCGCCGAAGAGGCGAAGTGTCTTCGGGATTCGTCAGGGGTCTGTACTCAGGACGCAACTATTTTGGTCTTGCTTGATTTCTTACTGAAGGCGCCAGTAAGCCTCGGATCAGGGCGGCAGCGTCGGCTGTATGAGGCGTCCATCGACGCCCGTGCGCACCAAGCTCGAGCAGGCGATCCTCTCTATCGAAGGCAACCCCGAAATCGATCACGTCCTTCCCGGATGATCCTCGCCATGACAGACAAGCTGTCGCCCCGCATGATCCCGGCGAGTCGCGCGGCGGAATTTCGCGCGGACAATGCGAGCGATGGGCAACCACGTGGTTGTCGGAATCGTGGTGGCGGTGCTGGCCGTGATCGAACTGTGGCTGGTGCATCGCAAACCGCCGCACGTCCTCGCCAGAGCGGCCGACGTACGGTATCAGTATCTGCTCAGCGACGTGACTTTGCCGCGCGTGAGACAGTAGGCGCAGATCCAACCCTCAGTTCTGGGCACCAGCCGGCCCAGCGGCGTGCGGCGCGGTGCCAACATCACGCGCACCGCCATGCTGGTCGCGATGCCTGTGTCATTCTCGCAGCGCCAGCAGGTGATCTGCTCATTCTGGTCAAGCGCACGGCGGCGCCCGGCGCGACGCTCGCGCGTCTTGCGGTCGCCGGTGATGACGGTCAGCGGCCTGTCGCTGCCCTCGCCCATGAGGTTCTCCTTAGTTGCCGCACTCCTGATCGCGAATGCGAATCGCCCTTCTCAACGCGGGTGCGGGTTTGCTGGCGTCGTGCCGTTTGATTGAGTTCCAACCCGCCGCTCCTGCTCGGCCCAGGAACAGGGCAGCCCGCGCGCGAGCGTTGCGACGGTGAGATCGGCCGGCGCGGCGCCGTCGAGCAGGGCCGACACGATCCTGGGCGACACGAAGGCGAGCGGGAACCAACGGTCCTCTCTATGCCCGCATGCACGCTCTTCCTGACCGGGAAGTCCAGTCGAAAATCAGCGGGCCGGAGGGTGCTCAAATGTTAAGTTACACGCTTCCGTTCCCGCACGACATTTCGGCTCATTGGTGGGCTGTCGGGGCGCCCTTCGGAACTCCGTTCCTGGCCGCGCCGGAGACTCGTTCGACAGAACTGCATGCCTGGCACGTAGTTTGAGTCCTCTCGGCCCCACCACTTTTCGCGTTTTCCTGCGCTGTTCGCACACGAATGTTCGCGATTTATTCACGTATATCGTTGGCCAATCATTGGCCGCGCCGCGCCCGGCTCATGGTTCGGCCCGGCAGTTTTTATTGCCGCTGACTGGTGTCCT
>VAZL01000038.1 GCA_005883445.1 Alphaproteobacteria bacterium
CGCTGCTCGTCGAGAATCCCGACCTCCCACCCCCACGGAAGAACTGACCATGGACATCAAAGGACACGCCGCGGTCGTAACCGGCGGCGCCTCCGGCCTCGGCGCCGCGACCGCGAACGAGCTCGCCCGCGCCGGCGCCAGCGTCACGGTGCTCGACGTCAATCTCGACGGCGCCCGCGCGGTGGCTGAAAAGATCGGCGGCGAGGCGCTCTGTTGCGACGTGACCCATGCCGAGCAAGCGGCCGCCGCCCTGGCGCAGGCGCGCGACAAGCACGGCGCGGCGCGCATCTTGATCAATTGCGCCGGCGTCGGGCCGGCCAAGCGCATCGTCGGCCGCGACGGGCCGATGCCGCTCGCCGATTTCGAGCGCGTCATCAACATCAACCTTGTCGGCACCTTCAACGTCATGCGACTGGTCGCGGCCGACATGCAAAGCTTGAGCGCGCTCGCCGACGGCGAGCGCGGCGTCATCATCATGACCGCGTCGGTCGCCGCCTTCGAAGGACAAATCGGGCAGGCCGCCTATTCCGCCTCCAAGGGCGGCATCGCCGCGCTGACGCTGCCGGCGGCGCGCGAGTTCGCGCAGTTCGGCATTCGCGTCAACGCCATCGCGCCGGGCATTTTTCACACGCCGATGCTGATGGCGTTGCCGCAGGAAGCGCAGCAGAGCCTCGCGGCAGCGGTGCCGTTTCCCAAGCTGCTCGGCCGACCCGATCAGTTCGCGTCGCTGGCGCGCCACATCATCGAGAACACGTACATCAACGGCGCGGTGATCCGGCTCGACGGCGCGCTGCGGCTTGCCCCGCGCTGAGCGACCGCGGGGACAGCGCATGCTCGTCAACCGCCGCCTCGTGCGTATCGAATGGGGCGATTGCGATCCCGCCGGGATCGTCTATTACCCGCGCTATTTCGCCATGTTCGACGCGAGCACGACGGCGTTGCTCGAGCGCGCGCTCGGCATGAGCAAATACGATTACCTCAAGGCCTACGATTTCGCCGGCCATCCGCTGGTCAACGTCCACTCCCGCTTTCTCATCGCCACCAGGTTCGGTGACGACGTCATGATCGAGACGGCGGTCACGGCGCTGCGCCGCTCGAGCTTAAACGTGCACCACCGCCTGTTCAAGGACGGTGCGCTCGCAGTCGAGGGCTTCGAGACCCGGGTGTGGGTGCAAGGCGACCCCACAAAGGGCACGATGAAAGCCAAGCCCTTGCCGCAAGCCGTGATCGAGCGCCTGTCGCAGAAGTAAGGCGCGGATTTGGTGCGCGCGCGACGCGATCCTGCGTCACGACGGCGCAAGGTTCGAACCAGCAATGGGGCGCCGATAGTCCGTCGTCCGCGTGTCCGCTGCGTCGAATAGAGGGACGCGATCCGCGGCCAAGGCCGCGTCCGCCGCGAACGCCGTCATCGTTTCATAGTCGCGCCTCGCCCAGGTCGCGACCGGAATCGGGCCGGTGAGCAGCATGAAATAGTCGTACCGGGCGCGGCGATCGTTCGCCATGATGAACTGGTAGTGCAGGCGGAAGAAGTCGAAGCGCAGCCGCCGGAACAGTTGCGGCGACAGCATATCGCGGAAGCGCAGCATCCAGATCCAAGGATTGCAGCGCGCCTCCCCGGCATGTGCGCCGATTCCTTCGACCGGATCGAAATCCCAAAAATTCATGATGTCAGCGCGCGACTGGCAGTCAACCCACACAATGGACGGCTCGGCCGCGAGCCGCGCGGTGACCGCGCGCAGCCGCACGGCCTTGGGATGCAGCGCCGCGCCCGGCGCGATCGAGCCGAGCGTGAGCAGCACCAGCGGCGGTCCGCGGCGGCCGATATCGGGATCGCGCTCGAGCGCACGCGCGATGACCGCCGGCGCCAAGGCGCCGCCGCCACTGTGACCGACAACGATGATCTCGTCGGCCGCGTCGGCGCGGACGGCGGCGATGAGGCGCTCGGCGCAGGCGTCGATCAGCGGATCGAAGCATGACCGCTCGCCCCGGGCGAACGCGCACAGGTGCGGCCAGTGACTGTTGATCTGCACCACGAACCAGCGGTCAGCGAGCGGTCGCAGCAAAGCAAAGATCGCGAACGCGCAGGCAATGCCGATGGCGAGCACCAGCAGCACGGGCAAGCCCAGAGCGTGCGTCGCGGCATAGGCGATGAGCCCGCCGCCGACGACCGACAGCACGAGCCACCAGATCAGCATCATCTGGAAGTAGATCAGCACCAGGCCGAAGGCCCACGACGTCCGCAGCACGCGCAGGATTGCGCCGCTGACCAGGTAGTCGAGCGCCCAGCCGAGCGCGCGCGGGATCTGGCGCGTCATCGGCTCGGCCATGTTGGCCCGGATCATGTGCTCTTGGCGGAGAAACTCGTAGCGGGTCGCAACCCGCCAGTTCGGCCCGGCTGCTTCGACATCCCAGTGCGCAAAGTCCTGCGCGTCGAGCTCGAGCGGCCCGAGCTTGCTCGTGAGCGGCCATATCGTCAGGAAGCGTTTCCACGAGCGTTCGAACAGCCGGTAATAGCCCTCGGCGCCCTGCGGGTCGTAGCCGCCGACATAGATGACGTGTCGCCGGGCGATCAAAGCTTTCTCTGCGCGCATGCTCGATCAGGCACGTGGGCTCGCCACCGCTTCGACCACGGTCATGGCGGGATGCCCGGTCGGGATGGTTCGCGCCAGGCGAAGGCCGGATTGCTCGAACAGGCCGGCATAATCCTCGACCGTGCGCTCGCGCCCGCCGCACAGCAACATTACCTGCAGGTCGAGCCAGCGCCCCGGCCCCGGACTGTCGTCGGAAGGCAACGGCGCTTCGAGCACCAGCACGCGCGCCTGCGGGTGCATGGCGCGACCCACATTGGCGAGAATGCGAACACAATCCCGGTCGTCGTAGTCGTGCAAGAGATGGCGGAGGAGGTAGACGTCGCCGCCTTCGGGCGCTGCGGTCGTGAATACGTCTCCGGTCACGAAGCTCGCGCCGGGCAGCGGCCCGCCCTCGCCGCGTTTGGCCGCGGCGATGGCTTCCGCCATATCGAACAGCGTCGCACGCAGCTTCGGATAGGCGGCGAGCACGGCCGACAGCAGCGAGCCGTTGCCGCCCCCGACATCGACGACGTGATCGAATTGCGAGAAGTCGTAGGCGGCGACGATCGCCGGCGTCTCCGGTCCATGCACCTCGAGCATCATGCGATTGAAGCGGCGGGCCTCGTCCGGATGTTGCGCGAGCCAATCGAAGAACGGGGCGCCCTTGAGCGCTTCGAACGCGGTGCGCTCGCCGGTGAGCGCGTCGTCGAGATGCGTCCACATGTCGGCGAAATAGTCGTTGAGAAAGATTGCCGTCGTCCGGGTGTTGTTGGGCGAATGGGAACCGAGCAGCCGCCCGAGCGGCGTGAGCACAAAGCGCCCGCGTGTCGACTCGGCCACGATCCCCAGCGTCGAGAGCGCGCGCAGCAGCCGATAGACGCGATCGGGAACGAGACCGCGCGCCGCGGCGATCGCGGCGTAGTCCTCGACGCCGTCCTCCATCACGTCGGCGAGACCGAGCCGCGCGAAAGTTCCAACCGCGCGCGTCACCCACAGGCTGCTCAACAGTTGCAGCATTTTCTTGTGCAGCAACGCCGGATTGACGTCGGAGGCTTTATCGCGCTTGCTGTCCACGATCCCGTTCCGCAAGACATCGTGCCGCGGCGACGCCCAAGGGCGGCCGCCGCGCGCTCCGCATAACCCAATTCATCGGGCGAGGCTAGGCACGCGCGCTCCTGCAGCCGCCGCCGCGCCCGCCGCGAATGCTGCCGAGATTGTGCTCGTGACGCCCGCGAACATCACTTTACAGTGCCCATCGCTTCGGGCTCAATGCCGGCAAAAGACCGCGCACCGGCCACAAATTCCCGCGAGGAGGAACACGATGTCAGCGCATCGAGCCAAGCGTCCCATCACATTGATCGCTGCAGCGGCAGCGCTGTCGGTCGCCGCATCCGCCGCGCTCGCTCAGGACAAGACCTTCGAGCTCAAGCTTTCGCACTGGGTGCCGCCCACGCATCCACTGCAGAAGGCGATGGAAGAATGGGGCGCGTCGATCGAGAAGGCCTCGAACGGGACAATCAAGTCGAAAGTGTTCCCGTCCCAGCAGCTCGGCAAGGCCTTCGACCACTACGACATGGCGCGCGACGGCATCGCCGACCTTACCTATGTCAATCCGGGCTATCAGCCCGGCCGCTTCCCCATCATCTCCGCCGGCGAATTGCCGTTCCTGGTCGGCGACGCCAAGGGCGGCATCCGCGCGATCGACGCCTGGTATCGCAAATACGCGCCGAGCGAGATGAAGGACGTGAAGTATTGCTTCTCCTTCATTCTCGATCCGCTCACGTGGCACTCGAGTAAAAAGAAGATCGTGGTGCCGGCCGATATCAAGGGAATGAAGGTTCGCCCGTCGCAAGCGACCGTGGCGGCGTGGGTGACGCTGCTCGGCGGCACCAACGTGCAGGCGAGCGCCACCGAGGTGCGCGACGTGATGGAGAAGGGCGTGGCGGAGGCGGTCACCTTCCCCTGGGGCTCGGTGCCGCTGCTGGGCGTCGACAAGGTCACGAAATATCACATGGACGCGCCGCTCCACACCGTCACCTTCCAGTGGCTAATGAGCCCGCGCACCTATGCGGCCATGTCGGCCGCGCAGAAAAAGGTTATCGACGACCATTGCACCACCGAGTGGGCGGGAAAATTCGCCGATCCGTGGGCGGATTTCGAGCACGCGGGCCTGGCCAAGGTCAAAGCCGAGCCGGGGCATGAGGTGTACACGATCACCGACGCGCAGCTCGACGAATGGAAGAAGTCGGCCGAGCCATTGGAGAAGCAGTGGACCGACAACGTCCGCAAGGCCGGTGGCGATCCGGACGCCATCATGAAGGAGCTCAAGCAGTTGCTCGCCCAATACAAGGCGGCGTACTGACCGGCATCTTCCCCGCCGCGCTCGCTCAAGCCGTCGCGCGATGAAAACGGCGGAGGGCGCGTCTCGCCGCTGCTTGCGGAGACGCCCACCCGCCCGAGCGGCGCTTGCAGTCGCCGCCCGCTCTCGCGCATGCTGATCGGCGCGCACGTCGATTTGAGGAATGACTGATCCCGTCATGGCCGCAGCCCAATCGAACCCGGACGTCGTGGTCAGGCGTGGCCGCATGGACCGCTTCATCGACGGGATCGAGCTGCTGGCCGCGTTCTTCGTCGGCATAGTCGCCGCCGACATCTTCAGCTCGGTCCTGCTGCGATACTTCTTCAGCGTCCAGATCCCCGACAGCTACGACTTCGGACGGCTCCTTCTGGGCATCCTGATCTTCTGGGGCATCGCCGCCCCCTCGTACCGCGGCACTCACATCACGGTCGACCTCGTCTACGCCAATGTCGGGCCGAAACTGCAGCGCTTCATCGACGTGTTCGCGACGCTGGTCCTGCTGTTCGTCGTTTCCTTCCAGACCTGGACCTTGTTCGACAAGGTCCTCAGCACGCGGGCCGACAACGTATTGACCTTCGATCTGCGGTTGCCGACCTGGCCGTTTTTCCTGGTGGCCTGGCTCGGCGACGTATCCGCGGTGCTGCTGATCGCCGTGCGCACTTATCGGCTGATCTTCCGGCCGGAATTGATGGGCGGGCAGTACCAGATCAGGCCCGTCGAGTGAGCGTGGCGATGGGCACGGATGCGGTCGCCATCATCGGCTTCATCACGCTGTTCGCACTGATGCTGCTGCGCGTGCCGGTGGGCATGGCGATGGGGTTGGTCGGCGTCTCGGGCTTTGCCTATCTCGTCAACGGGGATGCTGCATTCAAGATCGTCGGTCACACATCCATGCGCACGGTGACCGATTACACCTTCGGCGTCATCCCGATGTTCCTTCTCATGGGAGCGTTCGTCACCAATTCCGGCATGAGCCGCGAGCTGTTCCGGGCGGCGAACGGCTTTCTCGGCCATCGCCGCGGCGGACTCGGCGTCGCGACGATCGCGGCCTGCGGCGGCTTTGCCGCGATCTCCGGTTCCTCGGTCGCAACCGCAGCAACTTTTTCCACCGTCGCCTATCCGGAAATGCGGCGCTACGGCTATCCGCAGTCGTTTGCCGCCGGCGTCATCGCCGCCGGCGGAACGCTCGGCGCGATGCTGCCGCCATCAACGGTTCTCGCCGTCTACGGCATCATCACCGAGCAGGACATCGGCAAGCTGTTCATCGCCGGGATCGTTCCCGGCATCCTCGCCGCCTCGATGTACATGATTACGGTCGCCGTCATCGTCTGGGCGCGGCCCAAATATCTGCCGGCCGGTCCGCGCACCCAGTGGAGGGAACGGCTCAAAGGCCTGCGCGACATCTGGGCGACGCTGCTGCTTTTCTGCTTCGTCATCGGCGGCCTCTACGGCGGTCTGTTCACGCCGACGGAGGCCGGCGGCATGGGCGCGGGCGGCGCGTTTTTGATCGGCGTGCTGCGCGGCCGCCTGACCCGCCTCGACATCCGCCGCTCGCTGCTGCAGGCGACGCGGACCGCCGCCGCGGTGTTCACGGTGCTGATCGGCGCGCTGCTGTTCGGCTATTTTCTCACCATCACCCAGACGCCGCAGAAAGTGACCGCATTCCTCACCGGGCTCGGGCTCGGCCGTTACGGGGTGCTGGCGCTGATCATGGTCATGTACGTGGTGCTGGGATGCCTGATGGATGCGCTTGCCATGGTGATCCTGACCGTCCCGATCATCTTTCCCGTGATCAAGGAACTCGGTTTCGACCCGATCTGGTTCGGCGTCATCATCGTGATGACCGTGGAGCTGGGGCTCATCCATCCGCCGGTCGGAATGGTGGTCTTCGTGATAAAAAGCGTGATCCAAGACATAAACTTCTCGACCATCTTCGCCGGCGTGCTGCCTTTCATCGCGACCGATCTCATTCGGCTGGTGATTCTGATCGCCTTCCCGGCCATCGCGTTGTGGCTCCCGTCGCGCATGTGAGTTTGCACCGCTTCGGCACAGGAGGTTGAGATGGTTCGTCCGCTACTCGCCGCCGCCTTTTCGCTGTTGATCGCAAGCCCCGCCGCGCTTGCCGCCGACGAAAGGCAAATGGAGGAGAACAAGAAGATCGTCGCCGCCTTCTACGACGCCGCGGTCAACCAGAAGGACTTCGAGAAAGCCTCGCAATATCTCGGCGCCCGCTATACCCAGCACAATCCGTTGGCGGCCGACGGCCGCGAAGGCTTCAGACAAGTTCCCGAACAACCGCAGCGAGATCAAGCGCATCTTCGCCGACGGCGATTACGTCATCGTCCATGTCCATGCCGTGCGCGAGCCGGGCACGCGCGGCAACGCCATCGTCGACATTTTCAAGCTCGAGAACGGCAAGGTGGTCGAGCATTGGGACGTGATCCAGCCGATCCCGGAGAAAGCCGCCAACGACAACGGCATGTTCTAGCCGTGCCCGTTGACGTATGCTGACGCGGTAGCAGCGAGTGATGCCATCCGCGCGGGGAAGGACGCAATGACAGCATACGTTCGCAATCGACCGGCCATCGCGCTCGCAGCCGCGATGTTGCTTGCACCGGCGGGCCCCGTCGCGTGGTCGCAGGCGATGGGGCCGATCAAGATCGTCGTTCCCTACACCCCCGGCAGCGGTCCCGACATTCTCTCTCGCCTGATGGCGGAGCAGATCGGACGCGCGCAGGGACCGACCGTGGTGGTCGAGAATCGCCCGGGCGGCGGCACGGTGATCGGAACCGAAGCGGTCGAGCGCGCCGAGCCGGACGGCCGCACGGTTCTGCTGGTGGCGAATTCCTTCGTCATCAATCCACCCTTGCAACGAGCGAGCTACAATCCATCGACGAGCTTCGAACCGGTCTGTTATCTCGCGGCGACGCCCATGGTCCTGGTCGTGCTGGGCTCGTCGCCCTACCGGACGCTGAACGATTTGATCGCCGCGGCGCGCGCCAAGCCCGGCGAGCTCGCGTTCGCAAGCGGGGGACCCGGCTCGTCGCTTCACATCGCCATCGAGGTGCTCAAGCGCGCGGCAAACCTCAACATCACCTACGTGCCCTACGGCGGCACCGCGCCGGCGATCAACGCGCTCATGGGCAATCACGTGGCCGCGGTGTGGGCCGACTATCCCACGGTGGTATCGCAACTGCAGTCCGGCGCGCTGCGCGGGCTCGTGACCACCTCACACGCGCGCATCGAGACGCTGCCGGATGTGCCGACGCTGGGCGAGACCCGCGTCAGCAAATACGAGGCAGAGCTCTTTTACGGTATCGTGGCGCCGGCGAAGACGCCGTCCGACGCGCTCAACCGGTTATCCGGCTGGTTCAGCAGCGCACTCAAGGCCCCCGACATGAAACCCAAGCTTGCCCAGCAGGGACTCTTTCCGGTCGGGATGTGCGGCGCGGAATTCGGCGCTTACCTGCGCCGGCAGGTCGAGGAATACAGCCGCGTCATTCGCGAGGCGGACATCACGGTCAAATAGTTCGGCGACATGGCCGCGGCAGACCGGCGCCGCCGCAGGTAGCATTCGCGCCGGCGCCGATATAGCCTCCCTCGCGCCAAGGTGGAGGCGATGGAACGCTCCTTCAAGAAAGAGGTGCAGGCGCTCACGCTCGGCGAGGGCGAGACCTTCCGCGGCGAGGGCATCCTCGCGGTGACCAAGGCTCTGCTGCAGTCCGGCGTGAGCTACGTCGGCGGCTATCAAGGCGCGCCGGTGTCGCACCTGCTCGACGTTCTGGTCGACGCCGAGGACATCATCGGCGATCTCGGCGTGCATCTCGAAACCTGCACCAACGAAGCTTCGGCCGCGGCCATGCTCGGCGCCTCCATCAACTATCCGCTGCGCGGCGCGGTGACGTGGAAATCGATCGTCGGCACCAACGTGGCGGCCGACGCGCTGTCGAACCTCGCCTCCCCCGGCGTCGTCGGCGGCGTCATGATCATCCTCGGCGAGGACTACGGCGAGGGCGCGAGCGTGATCCAGGAGCGCTCCTACGCCTATGCCATGAAATCGTCGATGTGGCTCATGGACCCACGTCCCGATCTGCCGACCATCGTGCGCATGGTCGAGGAGGGCTTCGAGCTTTCCGAGGCGAGCCACGCGCCGGTGATGATGGAGCTGCGCATTCGCGCCTGTCACGTCACCGGCGAGTTCAAGACCAAGGCCAACCGCCGCGCCGCGTTTTCCGGCAAGAACCGCCTCGCAGGGCCACCGCGTTTCGACTATGGCCGGCTCGCGCATCCGCCCGTCATCTATTCGCAGGAGCGGCTCAAGGTCGAACAGAGGCTTCCGGCCGCGCAGCAATTCATCCGCGCGCGCAAGCTCAACGAGGTGATCGCGGGCGATCTCACCGACGTCGGCATCATCGTCCTCGGCGGGCTCACCAACGGCGTGCTGCGCGCGCTGGCGCGGCTCGATCTCGCCGATCTCCACGGCGCGAGCCACATTCCGCTCTACGTGCTCAACGTGGGCTTCCCGCTGGTGCCGGAGGAGCTGCGTGAGTTCTGTGCGGGAAAACGCGCCGTGCTCGTGGTCGAGGAAGGCAGTCCCGATTACATCGAGCAGGCGGTCAACGTGGAGCTGCGGCGCGCCGACATTGCGACCCGCGTGCTCGGCAAGGGGATGCTGCCGCGCGCGGGCGAGTACACATCCGAGGTGCTGCTCAACGCGCTTGCGTCGTTCCTCGCCGAGGTACGGCCCGCGGGCATCGACGCCGATGCGATTGCAACACGCGTGAAAAGCATGCTCGCGCACAAGGCCGCCGCCATGGCCGCGGTGGGCGACATTCCGGCCCGGCCGCCGAATTTCTGCACGGGATGTCCGGAACGGCCGGTGTTCAGCGCTATCAAGCTGATGCAGCGCGAACTCGGGCCGACCCACATCAGCGCCGACATCGGCTGCCATTCGTTCGCAACCTTCGCGCCGTTCAGCCTGGGCAATTCCATCCTCGGCTACGGCATGTCGCTCGCGAGCGCGGCCGCGGTCACCCCCAACATGGACCGCCGCCCGATCGCGGTGATGGGCGACGGCGGCTTCTGGCACAACGGCCTCATCACCGGCGTCGCCTCG
>VAZL01000884.1 GCA_005883445.1 Alphaproteobacteria bacterium
TCGGTAACGAGTGCCACCACCGGATGCGGCGTATCGAGATCGAACTCGGTGCTGTTGGCGTCGGCGAGCCCCGCCTTGTGCCGCGCATACTCGATCACCGCGAGCTGCATGCCGAGGCAAATCCCCAGATAGGGAATCCCGTTCTCGCGCGCATAGCGGATCGCTTTGATCTTGCCCTCGACTCCGCGCTTGCCAAAACCTCCCGGCACCAGGATCGCATCCATTCCCTTCAGGGAATCGATGCCGTCGCGCTCGATCGCCTCCGAATCGACATAGTGAATCTGCACTTTGCTGCGGGTGTGGATGCCCGCATGGACCAGCGCTTCCGACAATGACTTGTACGATTCGGTGAGATCGACATACTTGCCGACCATCGCGATGTGCACCTCGTGCTCGGGATGCACCAGCGCGTCGACCAGCTTATTCCACACGGTAAGATCCGCCGGCCGCGGGCTCAAGGAAAGCTTGCGGCAGACGATTTCGTCCAGCCCTTCCGCGTGCAGCGCCGCCGGGATCTTGTAGATCGAGTCGGTATCGAGCGCGGGGATCACGGCCTCGGGCGTGACGTTGGTGAACAATGCGATCTTGCGCCGATCGCCGTCGGGCAGCGGCCGGTCGGCGCGGCACATGACGATGTCCGGCTGAATTCCGATCTCGCGCAGCTCCTTGACCGAGTGCTGCGTCGGCTTGGTCTTCATCTCGCCCGCGGTGGCGATGAACGGCACCAGCGTGAGGTGGATATAACAGACGTTGTCGCGGCCGAGCGTGATGCCCATCTGCCGGATCGCTTCGAGGAACGGCAGCGATTCGATGTCGCCGACCGTGCCGCCGACTTCCACGACGGCGACCTCGGCATCGCTCGCGCCCGGATCACGCTCTCGTAGATCTGGCCGGTGGTGAAGTTGTTGCGCTTGCCCATCTTCACGTCGACAAAGCGTTCGTAATGCCCGAGGTCGAGGTCCGTCTCGGCGCCGTCCTCGGTGACGAACACCTCGCCGTGCTGGAACGGGCTCATCGTTCCAGGATCGACGTTGATGTACGGGTCGAGCTTGAGATTGGTGACGCGGATGCCGCGGGAAGCGAGGATTGCGGCGAGAGACGAGGCGGCGATGCCCTTCCCCAGCGAGGAGACGACGCCACCCGTTACAAACACGAACTTGGTCATGGGCGACAAGTTCAGGAAATTGCTATTCTACCCGAAGGTTCCACCAGGCACAAACCGAGAGCCTGTATGCCTGAGGTACGGGTGAATGCTCGCCGCAAGCTGCTCGTCGCAGCCAGCGCCGTCTTGCTGACAACGCCGCTTGCCTCACTCGGCCAGCAGCAATCGTAAGTCGCACGGATCGGCTACCTAGCTGGCAGCTCCCTGACCGACAATACTGCTATATGCAGCCGTTTCGCGAGAGCCTGCACCAACTTGGCTCTACCGGGTGGGAACATCACAGGTCTCTCCAATCTGGCTGAGCACTCTCGGCAGCCTACGTCGGCTTAGCGTCGGTTTTTGTCGTTCGCGACTGTCGTAGTGCGGCCCAGGAGCAGCCGGTGGCTGTCACACTCAACTGCCGCGGATCAGCAAAACGGGCTCGGTAGCCACGTGTATACGGACGACAAGCGCAGAGGAGAAACAATGGATAACGTCCCATCAGGATTTCCAGCGACACTCGAGATCGACTATCCAGACCGGGACCTCAACCGGCTCACGACCTTCTTCCGGCTGTTCACCGTCATTCCCATCGCCATCATCCTCGCTCTCGTAACGAGCGCCATCGTTCGCGCCGGTTCGGCGCATCACGTGTTCGGGTCAGGTGGGATTGTGTTTCTGGCGACGGTGCTGATGCTGCTGTTCCGCCAGAAGTACCCACGGTGGTGGTTCGACTGGAACCTGGCCCTGACGAGGTTCGGCACCCGGGTCGTCATCTATCTGGCGCTGCTACGCGACGAGTATCCCTCGACGGACGAAGAGCAAGCCGTGCACATCCAGATTGTCTACCCCGATGCGAAGCGTGAGTTGAATCGCTGGCTGCCGCTCGTCAAGTGGCTCCTGGCGATTCCGCACTACGTCATCCTATGGTTCCTCGGCATCGCGGCCCTCTTCTGCGTGATCATTGCCTGGTTCGCGATACTATTTACGGGCCGCTATCCCCGCTCCCTCTTCGACTTCATCGTCGGAGTGTTCCGCTGGTGGCTCCGGGTTGCGGCCTATGCGTTCCTGCTCACGACCGATCGCTATCCGCCGTTCGGCACCGGAACCTGATTGGGGAAGAGACGTGAAGATTCTGAAGCGTCGGATCATCCAGACTCTTGAGGGGGCGGCCGCGCGCGCCGCTGAGGAATACTCGCCCGGCGTCGTCGGCACCAAGCGGCGACGCTGATGCAAGTGTT
>VAZL01000039.1 GCA_005883445.1 Alphaproteobacteria bacterium
CGGCCACGGCATCCCGCTGCGCACTAACGCCCACATCGCCATCCCGCCGATCATGAACAGACCGGGAATGCTGAAATTGAGAAATCTCAAAACGCCGATGCTGAGCGTCAATGCCACGGCGACCATCGCGTAGATGGAGCCGAGCATCAGGCCGTTTACGATCTGCTGGGAGAAAATGGCGATGCCCTCGATCTCGCGCCCGGCGGTCGCTCCTTGCCCTCGATCAGAACACCACCTTGCCGATCATGGCCTCATGCGTCACTTCGCCGCTGAATGGCGGGGAAGCGGTGAAAGTCACCGCGCTCGGCGCCGCGAGCTGGGCTCAACGTTGGCACATCGGCGAAAGACCGCAAGGGCATTTTCGCGCCGCACTTGATCATTCCGGCGGCACATCTCGTACGACTCTCATTCGGCCGCGCTCAGAGTCGACAGTGGTTCGCTCTCGACCGCGTTAACGTAGTGCACGGTTTTCCCGGAGCCTTTGACCAGCGCCTGCGCGGCGATGCACAAGGCAGCGAAGGATCCGCCATCGAGCGCGCCGAAGAATGCGTTGTTGATCGCACGGATCTCGGCACTGACGCGGTCGATCTTGAGCCGGCCGGCGGGCGTCAGTGTGAGCAGCACCCCTCGGCGGTCCTGCGGATTGGGCCGCTTGAGCAGCAGTCCGAGCCGCGCCATCTTGCCGGTCTCCGAGGCGATGAAGGCGCTCGACACGTGCATGGCCTGGGCGACCGTGCCGACCCTGACGCCGCGTTCGCCCTGCAGATGAGCGACCGCGATCAGCACGCTGTATTGCGGTCCGCTGAGTCCCATGCGTCGGCCCAGATGCGCACGAACGATCTCCATACGGCTTGCGATCGTGAAGAGATCATTGACGAGCGTCCGAAACCGACGGTCCGAGCCCTTATCGAGCAGCGCGCGGGAGGAGACAGTAGGCGGCAAGACGTAGGCCGCCGCGGCATTCTCCCGTTTTGCCCGGACGCGGGTGCGCGGGAGCTTAGAGATCGACATATCCGGTATCGCGCAGGAGCGTCGACTCGACGGGGATGTGCAGGCTGTCGTGCACTGTGTTGTAGAATTTCCAAAACCCGACCACGCAGGCGAGCTCGACGATTTGCTGCGGCGTCAGATGCTGCTTGAGCCGCTGCAAGATCTCGTCCGGAACCGAGGTCGGATCCTCGGAGGCCGAGCGAACGTAGTCGAAACAAGCGCGTTCCATCTCGTTCTTCGGCTCGTAGGTACCGGTGATGATGTCTTGCAACTCTTCCTCGCTCAATCCCCAGCCCTCAAACTCCAGGTCCTTCGGCTTTTTCAACATCGAGCAGCTATGGGCCGTGCAATAGGCGCAGCCGTTGGTGGCGCAGGCGACTGCCGCGAGCTTGCGCTTCAACAATTGGTCGAGCGTCGAACTTGGGTCGCGCATGATGTTGCTGTTGAGCTTCCACAGCGTCTCCGCGATCTCCGGCCGATAGGCGTAGAGCTTGAGCGCGTTCGGAAGGAAGCCCATGCGTTTCTTGTAGGGCTCGACCACGGGCTTGAGCCGAGTGTCGAAATCCTGCTCGCGCAGATAGGGAATGAAGGGGTCGGTTTCGAATAGAACCTTCGGCTTGGGCGCAGCGATGGCATCCATGATGGCTCTCCTTCACAGGTAGTCGGATAGCTTCACCTTGCCCCAGTTGCGGGGCCAGGCGCGTTCGAAATCGGCGGGATCGTGGCGCGATTTGACCGTGGCATCGATCCCCATCTTGCCGACGATCCGCCAGGGATACTGCCCTTCGAGCGGCCGTGCTGACGGGTCATAGGGTGAGCCGCGCGTATTCGGCACTACGACGACGTCGCGCGCAGGGTCGCAGCGGGTCGCGATGGCGTGGTAAACGTCCCCGGGATCGTCGAGATCGGTGTCGGGCGATACCGCGACGACGAGCTTGGTGTTGAGCCAGGGCGCGCCCATGGCCAGCATCAGCGCATCGTTCACCATCCCCTCGCGAGGATAGCTGAACTGGATGATGCAGGAGAGCGCTGCGCCCCAGGTCGGGAAGCGCACGTCCTTGACGTCAACGCCGATCTCGCTGAGCCGATTGTAGAGCACCGCTTCATGACAGAGCCGGGGCAAGGGCTGATGGTCGGTGTCGGGGCAAGTCTGGTGGTTGCGATAGATCGGGCGATCGCCGCGCATCGTGATCGCGCTGACCTCGACCTCGGGCAGGTCCTCGTAATGCGGCAGATGATACATCGAGGGCGAGGTAACCTCCCCGACCTTGAACCTATCCTTCAGGTTGACGTGGCCCTCGACCACGATCTCGGCTTCGGCCGGCACATTCAATTCCAGCGTCTCGCACGGCACCATCTCGATATCACGGTCCATGATCGTGCCGACCATCTCCATCTCACCCCATGCATCCATGTGCAGGCCGGAGAAGTTCGCCATGATTTCGTATGCCGGCGGCACGCCGAACACGAAAGCGATCGGCATCGCGTCCAAGCCCATGTCGCGGTATTTGCCCATGATGACGTGCGAATGCGGCGTCACGAAGCTGATCAGCCCGCGGCGCGGTCCCACCGCGTGGGTGCCGGCGTGACAGGAGTTGTAAAAGCCGGTCTCGGGATCACGGATGATATTCATCGCGGTGATGTAGGGCGCTGCGTCCTTATCCTTGTGGAAGGGGATGGGCAGCTCGGTCCAATCGGCCTCGTTGTGTAGCTTCACCACCTCTTTCACCGGACCGCTCTTGACGATCTTCAGTCCGCGCGCCGGCTGGCGCAGCCGGTAGGCGAGCGTGCGCAGATAGTTCTCCGGCGAGGTCCCGAGCGCGCGTGCTTGCGAGCGGCGGGTCTTCACCAGAATGTCGCACAGCCGGAAGCCCGGCTTCTCCACGATGTTCTCGAACACGATGGGCTGGTCGCTCTGCGCCGACAGCGCCCCGATGTCGGCCATGTGGACCGGCTTGGTGACGCGAGTGACGATGTCGGCGTTGGTGGCGAGATAGCCACGCAGCGACGCATCGAGCGGCTTGGTCGGCGGCGGCGGTCGGTGACTCATGGAGAGCGCCATTGCGGGTCCTCCATTTGTTGCGGGTCCTCCATTTGTTTAAGTAACTTTACTAATTAACTTAAGGGAGTCAAGGTCCGACGAGTGCGTTGGCGGCGCCGTGACGCGCGTCAAATCGCGTCAGCGGCGCCTGACCAAAGACCTGCGGCGCAACCGATGGTTAAAGCGAAGCGCGTGCCGCGCGCTCGTAACCGCTAACGTGCCCGCCGTGTTGCGCCGAGGCCTTGCCGATAAAGACGAGCGCCGTGACCGAGAGCGACAGCAGGGCGCAGGCGTAGAAGAACGCGACCGCGAGCTTGTGCATGGCGGCATCCCGTGAAAGAACCGACCATCCGCGATCTTAAGGTTAATTGGTTAACGAAAAGGCAGCAGGACCTCGGCGAGAGGCGGCCGCGCCGAAGCCGATTGGGCCGCTCTCGCCCTAATTCTGCTACGGGCGCGACATGAGTTCGGCGCGCAGCAATTGGCGATAGCTCCAAGCCAGCGCCACTGCGAACACCAATTCATAGAGCGCGAACCACCGCAAGCCTTGGCCGAGACGGACATAGGCCGCCGCCAGCACGAAGCGCGCGACAATACCGACGACATTCGGCCAACGCACGTGGACTGGTTCGATGCAACCCGGCAGATAGAGGGTCGCCATGATCAGCAACATGACCCCCCACAGTTGCACCCAGCCGGACGACGGCGGACCGGGGAGATCGGCTTTGTGCGCGAGCCAAACCGGTACGACGACGGCGATGAGTCCGACCACCGTCTGGACGATGAGATTGAAGCCAAGCAGTCGGCGGTAGGCGATGCGCCGCGTGGCCGCCTGCGCCTGCGTCCAGCCGATCGTCAAGGCATCGGCATCGGTCATGACATTCTCCCTGGCGTCAGAACGTAAGCAGATAGGCCAAAAGGTCGCTTTTCTCGGCCGCCGACAGCGCCGTGCCGTAGACGTGGCCATCGTTGCCGTTGCCGACCAGCCGCGTATCGAAGCAAAAGCCTTCCGCGGGCTGCTGTCGAGGATCGCAGGAGGGAGCGACGAAACCGCCGTTGCGTGCGTCCACCACGTCGAGGCCCCGCACGAAGGCGGCCGGCCTTTGCGCCGGCGGCTCCAGCAGGTCGCGCAACGTCGGAACGGAGCCGTTGTGGAGGTATGGCCCATTGAGCCACAGTCCGCCCAACGGCTCCGCGACATAGCCTGGGATTTTGCGGAAAGATTTGAAACCCCAATCGCGGCCTTCGCGGAAATTGTTGTAAGCGTCGCGGGCAAGCTCGGTCCACATATGCGACCGGTTGATGTCGGTGCCGACCTCGGCGACCGAAATCACCGTGAGCGTGCGCGTGCCGTCTGCAGCGTGACACTCGGCGCAGTTGGCCGCAAATACGAGCTTGCCACGTTCGACGGCTGCAGCGTCGGGCCGGTGCGGCGACGGCGGCGGAGGCAACGCGCGCAGGAAGCGGTCGATGCGCTCCATTGCCGGGAAGCTGAACTCCCGCGCGACGGCGCCGTCGCCGAGTGCCGAGCTGATCACCACCTCTCGCACTGAGTTGTTCAAGCCGTCCCAATGCAACGGTGCAGATGGACGAATTTGCTCGCGTGAGTTCAGGTTCCATACCGCCTGCATGTCGCTGTTGCCGATGGTCCCGTCGTCAGCGAGGTGCAGCATCCCGAATTTGACCGGATTGAACGGATCGATCCGGCCCGGTCCCCAAGCCGGGCGGCGATTCGCCCAGGCCAAGTCCTCCCCCTGCTCCAACAGGCGCCTGCGCACGAAGGGGATGAGGACGAATCGATAGGTCAAGCGGTCGAGCCAGGACAGCTTGACCTTGGCCGCCATCGCCGGAAGCAGGTGATCGGGGGTGAAACGGTCGTCGGCCGCACAGCGCGAGAGGAAACGCAGATAGCCCTGGATGTCGACGGTATTGGCGGCGGCGCCGACGTAAAACTGCGGCTCGGCATCCGCAGCCAGCCGCGCGCGCACCGTGTGACAGACTGCGCAATTGATCGCCATGCGCTCGACCCCGACCTTCGCCCGAGAGAAACCTATGGGCGGGTCAATGGCAGGGTTGCGTCCGCGCTCGTAGAGCAGGCCGAAGGCGGCATAGCCTTGCGGACGCGGCAGGTGATGGGCGCAGACGTCCGGCATCGCGATCCAGATCGGATAGGGAATGCCGCCCGCGCCATCGTTGCCGATCGAGCCGTATTTGAAGAACTCCTCGTCGGACGCAAATGCCGGCAGAACCGGCTGCGTGAGCCACTGAAAGGCGCCCCAGGCGAAGGCGCCGACGGCGAGCAGGCCGGCCAGCAGTGCGACGATCGTGCTGCCGGAGGCGCGGCCATCGGGCGCCGCGTTCATGCGCTGCCAGGCGAGATAAAGACAGATCGCTTGCGGCGCGCCGAAGACGAAATCGAACAGACCGAAAATGATGTAGTGTCCGCCGACCACGGCCATGAAGATGGTGCCCGCAAACCGGCAAACCACCGCGAAGACCGCGGCGAAACGATGGGCGTTAGGATCGATCGCGGCGGGAATATAGAAGCCGGCGAGAAGCATGACCAACATCGCGGAAAGACGCGGCCAGACCAACGGCGTCGCCGGATCGACCTTGGCGAGCGCGAGCACCTGCGGTGTATAGGCGATGGAGACGATGCCCACGACGACGTTGGCGATAATGCCGGCCCACATCAGCCGCCGGAACCATCGCAGCGCGCCGTCGGTCGAGTGCGCAGTCGTTGTCGCTGTCGACATCGAGCTCTCCTAGAAGGTGAGCAGATAGGCGATGAGATCCTCCTTCTCGCTCGCCGTCAGCGAGGTACCGAAGGTGTGGCCGCCGTTGCCGTTGCCCGGAATGCGGGTGTCGTAGCAAAAGCCCTGCGCCGGTTGGCGACCTGGCGTGCAACTCGGCGACAGGAAACCGCCGTTCTTGCCGTCGACGATATCGATGCCGCGCACGAAGGCGGACGGCCGCTCGGCCGGCGGCGCGAGCAGGTCACGCAACGTCGGCACCGAGCCGTTGTGCAGGTAGGGACCGCGCAGCCATAACGCGTCGAGCGGCATGTTGGCGTAACCGTTGGTCTTGACGAAGTGCTTGAACTGGAAGGGCGTGCCCGCGAACAGCTCGGCCAATTGGCGCTGGCGGAAGGCCTCGGTATAGGAATCGAGCCGCCCCGGATCGGTGCCGAGCGTGCTGTTCGCCTCGACCGTGCCGAGCTTGGCACCCTCGAACACATAGCGATCGGGACCTTGATAGCCGTGACAGACCGCACAGGCGTTCATATAGATCGCACGCCCGCGCTCGGCCGCGGCAGGGTCGACTTGATGCGGGCTGCGCGGGGGGTGCAGCTCGCCGAGCCACTCCTTGACCCGCTTGATCGCAGCATGGTCGACCGTCTCCGGCGTCACACCGGCCCCGAGCGCGGCGGAGAGATTGCGCTCGTCGAGCGAAGAATTGTTGCCGTCCCAGTGCAGTTGCATGCCTTCGCGCGGCCTCTGGTTGAAGATTGAGGGAAAATCGCTGGCGCCGTGGCGCTCGTCGGGAGCGACGGCGCTGAGCAACATGCCCATCTGCACGAGCTTGTAGGGGTTGAAGGTGTCGACCCGTCCCGGTCCCCACGGCTGTTGGTCGGCGAGGAAGGGCTGCAGGCGCGAGCGTCGCTCGATGAAGCCTTCGCGCATCCGCGGGATGACAACTAATTTCCAAACCTGCCGGTCGATGACACCGAGGTTTGCGCCCGCCGCCTGCATCGCCGGGATCAGCCGATTCGGCTTCAAGCGCTCGTCGACGCCGGCATCGAGAATGAAGCGGATGAATCCGTAAAGGTTGAGGTTGTTCGACGGCATGCCCGGGACCATGACGCGCGCGGCGCCCTCGGAGGTGCGGTAAGTCCCGGTGTGGCAGACGGCGCAATTGAACCAAACGAGATCGACGCCTCGGAAGTCGCGTTTCGAAATGCCGATGGGCAGGGGCTCCTGCCGGCCGTGCGCATCCGTG
>VAZL01000885.1:0-3520 GCA_005883445.1 Alphaproteobacteria bacterium
CATTGGAGGGATCGTGTCGCGCGCGACGCACCCGGGCGCAAAGAACGGCAAGCTCAACGGCGGGCCGCAGATGGTGGAGGTCAGCCGCGACGGCCGGCGCGTTTATTTCACCAACTCGCTATACGGCGCGATCGACCCGCAGTTCTACCCCGAAGGGATCGACGGCTGGATGGTCAAGCTCGACGCTGGGGCCGCGGGAGGTATCGCGTTCGATCCCAAGTTTTTCATCGATTGGCCGAAAGGGCACCGACCGCACCAGGTGCGGCTGCAAGGCGGCGACTGCTCGTCGGATTCCTATTGCTATCCGTGACGCAACCAAATCGGCGCAGGGAGCCGCACCCGCCGCGAGGACCGCATGAGCGCATTCCCTAGCGAGTTCTGGCCGTGGTTGGCGCTCGCGGGCCTTGGTCTGTTTCACGGGCTCAACCCGGCAATGGGCTGGCTGTTCGCGGTCGCGCTCGGCTTACAGCGCGGAAGCCAGCGGATCGTGCTGCTGTCGCTCGTTCCGATCGCGGTGGGGCATGCGGCCGCCGTTGCCGCAGTGCTGCTTGCCGTAGTTGCACTCGGACTTGTCATCGAGCACGCCATGCTGATTCGTCTGGCGGCGATCGTGCTCATCGCCTGGGCCGCCTGGCATGCGCTCTATGGCCATCGGGGGCGAGTGCGGGTCGGGATGCAGACCGGCCTGCTGGGTCTCGTCCTGTGGTCCTTCCTGATGGCTAGTACGCACGGCGCCGGCTTGATGCTGATCCCAGCGTTGCAGCCGATTTGCGCTGCTGCAGGCGCGGCAGCCGAGGCCAGCTCCGGCACTCCCCTCGCGCTCGCCGCGCTCGGCGTTCATTCCGCTGCAATGCTCGCAACCATCGCAGCGGTTTCCCTCATCGTCTACCACTGGACCGGGGTCGATTTTCTGCGACGGGGATGGATCAACCTCGACTTGATTTGGGTCGCCGTGCTCGCCACATGCGGGGCCGTTTTACTGTTCGCGTAGCACGATAACGACCCTCGGTTCCCGATACTCGCCGCAATTGGAGCATTGCGGGCAGCCGAAACTTGGCTCGCTCCCATGATTGTGGTTATCCGCGTCGATGCGAGCGGGCTCGCCGCATTCATTCCCGCCCGGTCTGGCCGCGCCAACGCGCGAACTGCAGCACGCGCTCGCCGTCATCCCGCGTTGCGCCGCGTTCGAGAGCTTCACGGATGGACTTGTCGAGAGCCGATAGCTGGAACGGCTTGCGCAAAATCGCGAACCGGTTTTGCGCCGTTTGCACCACGTCGTTGTAGCCGCTGGTGAGAACAACGGGGATGCGCGGATAGTGGTTGCCGATCTCCTGCGCCAGCGCGATGCCGTTCATGCCGCCGGGCATGACGACGTCGCTGAGAACGAGATCGACCTTGTCGCCGCGCCGCAGCCGGTTCAGCGCGTCGGTGGCGTTTTCCGCGCGCAGGGTCTGATACCCGAGCTGCTCGACGAGAGAAGCGGTGATGTCGGCGACCTCGGCGTTGTCCTCGACCACCAGAATGGTGCCTTGGCCGGGCACGATGGGTTGAGTCGGCGGCGCCTGCACGCTCTCGACCGGCGTCGCCTGCCTGCGCGGCAGATAGATGAAAAGCCGTAGACCTGCGCCAATCCGAGACCGGTGCCTTTCCCGAGCGCTTTGGTCGTGAAGAACGGCTCGAAAATCCGCGGCAGGACGTCGGGCGCGATGCCGACGCCGGTGTCTGTCATCGCAAGGGCGACGAAGTCTCCCTCAAGCTGATCCACCGCGTCGCTTTTCTTAACGCTCACGTTTCGCGCCGACAGCGTGATTGAGCCCCCGCCGGGCATGGCGTCACGCGCATTGACCGCGACGTTGACGAGCGCCAGTTCGAGCTCCGCGATGTCGACCTCGACCGCCCAAACATCGGCCGGTATGTCGCACTTGAGCTGAACGTTTCCGCGGAGCGAGCCAACCAGCATTTCATGCACGGCGTCGATGCGTTCCTTGAGGTCGGTGACGACAGGGTTGAGCGGCTGGCGTCGCGAGAACGCCAGGAGCTGACGCGTCAAGCTCTCGCCGCGATTGGCGGCCGAATGCACCGCGTCGATCGCCTGCAGATGCTTGGGATCGGTCAGTCGGCGGCGCAGAAGCTGCGCGTGACCGCTGACGATCATCAACAGATTGTTGAAATCGTGCGCAATGCTGCCCGTCAATTGGCCGAGTGCTTCCATCTTCTGAGACTGCGCGAGCTGCTCCTGCGCCCGCTCGAGCGATGCTTGCGACTCGCGTCGCTCGGTAATGTCGCGTGTAATATTGACGAACCCGACGAGGGTGCCCGCCTCGTCGCGAACCGCCTCGATGACGGCGCTCGCCCAGAACAGACTCTTGTCGCGCCGTACGCGCCAGCCTTCGACGGCGCATTTGCCCTCGTAGGCGGCCACATGGAGCGCGCGCGCGGGCTCGCCACGGTGTTGCTCCTCCTCGGAGTAGAACCGGCTGAAATGCTGCCCGACGCTTTCCGCCGCGGTATATTGGTGAATACGCTGCGCCCCCATGTTCCAGTTGGTGATGTGACCGCCGCGGTCGAGCATGAAAATCGCGTAATCGGTGACGCCTTGGATGACCGTGCGGAAGCGCCATTCGCTCTCCATCAGCGCCTCTTGCGCCTTGCGGCGCTCGGCAATGTCGTGCTTGAGCGCCGCTTCGACGCGCTTGCGCTGCTCGATCTCACCATGAAGGACCGCGGTCGCCTGCTTGAGGGTCGCCGTGCGTTCCTCGACCGTTTCCTCAAGCTCGTCATGCGCGCGCTGCAAATCCTCTTCGGCGCGCCGACGGTCGGTCACGTCCTCCGCGACCACCATGAGGTGACGCACGGCGCCGCCGCGATCCGTGATAGCCGACACGTTGTTGCGGACCCACAAGCGCGAACCATCGGGCAACACGTTTCTCGTCTCGATGACGAATCCCTCTCCGGTGTGGGCTGCTTGCCGGATAAGGTTGCGCAGGTAGGGCAAGTCCTCGGGCTCGGTCAGATCTTCGATTCGCATCTGAAGCAGTTGCGGCGCCGGACGCTGAACGATGCCGCAAAAGCCATTGTTCACCAGGATGAAACGCCCCGCGGCGTCGATTTGGGCGATGCCCACGACGGACTGGCTGAACATCGCGCGGAGAATGTGTTCCTGCTGGCGCAACTTGGTTTCGATGCGTTTTCGCGCCGCGACATGCGCACTCAAAGCGAGGCTCGCAACCGAAATGCTCAGCATGAAGGCGATCAGCAGCACGAACGCATCATCGACGGACGCGCTCGCGAATGGCCCGCCGCCCGCCAACGCGCCCCAGGCGGCAAAGCACGACAGAATGAACAGGGCGGTGGCGGTGTCGCGCTCTCCGCATCGCAGCGCGGCCCACAACAGCGGCACCGCCGCCAGGAACGCCAACGCGCTCCTGGTCACGCTCTGCTCGATGAGCGGACTGAAGGCGATGAGGCCCACGGCACTTGCGGCGACAATGGTGGCGCCCAAGGCCAAGACCTTGTCGAA
>VAZL01000885.1:3528-5422 GCA_005883445.1 Alphaproteobacteria bacterium
CACGACCGGCGTGATCACCAGCACGCCCGCCGCGTCACGAAGCCACCAGGTGACGCCGATGGCGATGAAGTTCCCCCAGTCGACGGCTCCGGCGAGATAGAGACTGCCGGCGCCGACGAGCGCGCCGATCATCGTGCTGGGCCCCAGACCGACCAAGGCGAATTTCGCCACTGCGGCCGCGGTATCGAAGGTTCTGCGGCCCTGCGACCAGGCGTTGATCAGATAGCCGCCCACGATCGCCTCAAGCGCGGCGCCCGCGGCTGCGCCCAGGGACAGCAACGTCGAGTCGGCAACGCTCGCATCGGCAATATCGATCGGCGCGCCGACGAAAAATGCTGCCACAACGATCGCTGGCCAAACGCGCAAGCCCCGCAACAGCACGGCGGCCAAGGCAAAGCCGGTGGCCGGCCAGATGGGGATAGCACTCGAGTAGATCGAAGCCAGCGTCAGGCCGGCTTTCGCCAGAACAAAATAGCAGGCGCCGATGATCGCCAGCTCGAAGGCGTATTTCGCCGCGCCGCGAGGTTGCAGCGTTGCGGCAAATTTTGATCCTCGAAAGCGAGTCACGGCATGCCCCCAGTCACCGCGCCCTTTTCGTATGTCCTCTCCTGCAATGCGCGCTGCTGTGTGTCGATACTCCCCGGCGTCATTGATGGACGCAACTGAGGCGGAACTCGGGCCATAGGCCGGCGAAACGGGAGCGAAGGGGGAACGAAAAATGCCCCGAACTTAGGAGCGCCGCTCAAATATGAGGCATGGCAACGGTCGCCTGGTGCAGGCGGGATATCGGGGAGCGCGAAGCAGCCCTTTTAAGGCGGCGAGTCCAACCCACAATGATCAAACAACCGTGCTGACCGCGCGGGAAAAATGAGCGTCGGCCGTGCTAGTGGCAAAGCCGGAACGACACGGACGATTTCCCCGCCCGGTCCGTCTCGACCGAGCGCCGCCTACATCGAACTCTGCAAGAATTCACCCACCGGCATTGGCGGCCGCGGAAGCTCGCCAAAAATCCTGTCGTTTTCGGGCAAGAACCAGGACGGGATCTGTTTGAGTCGCGCGAGCAGTGGCCCATCCTCCTCGCCGCCATTGGATGGCGAGGACCCCTCGTAACCGGCTGCCGCTCGGACGCTTTGCCCCGATGCCTTGGGCACAGCATTGGATGCGGCGCTGGAGGGCGAAATCGCGAGCGGCTCGCCCGAGCGCGCCTTGGCCTCTGCGACCTGCTCCGGCTTCTGATTGCGACGCGGTGATGCGGGCTGGGTCAGCTTCGCAAGCTTCGGCGCCGAGACGGTTGTCGGCGTGGCCGCCGCGCTTTCCGGCTGGCTGGCCGCGCTTTCCGGCTGGCTGTCGGTCTCCTTGCGCGCAGTTTCGCCAAGGAGCGGGCGATCGTCCCGCGCCATCCGCGCGCGCTCCGCACTCACCGGCGCGACCTGCACGACCGGGGCTGCAGGAGGTTGCGGCCTTTCGATCTGGCCGAAGACATAAGCGCAGGCCGCGCTCGCGAGCCCCGCCCCCGCGACCTCGACAAATTTGACAGCGAACTTGGACAGAAAAGTAAACCTTATTCGCACGATCCCCTCCGATTTCAAACGATTGACTGATTTTCAAACATGCGTTTGAGACAACTTCAGGGCGAAAAGGAAAGGCAAGCGTGACAAAGCCAGGGAAAAGTGACGCCCTGGCGCGACCGAGCGCTGGCTGGGCGCGGCGAAAAACGTGCGCGCTGAAGGATTTGCGGTAGGGCGGCGCTTTACCGAACGCGTCCTAGGACCGCGTCCGCGTTGGCAGCCGGCCAAGCCCGTCCGCGGCCCAGGTGGCGATCGTATCGGCAAGCCCGTCCACGAAGCGTTCGTCGATCTTGAGGCGGAGCGGAGGGTTGGCAAGCTGGTCGGCG
>VAZL01000886.1 GCA_005883445.1 Alphaproteobacteria bacterium
CGTTGCAAGAGCTGGTTGATGTTGTTGGCCACCAGTTCGCTGTCGCTCTCCGGCTGGCGCCGAACGCCCACTACGTCGCGGCGGACGAATTCGCGGATTTCCCCTTCCACTTCCGTTTCCGCCGAGGTCTCGATTTCGGCGGGCTCACGCGTCTTGAGAAAGGTCATAGTCGGTACCCCCGTTCAGCGCCCCTGCGGGCAGAACTCCACCTACCCAATAGCCGCATGAGAATGTGACGACTTCGCGGCCGAATGGAATCCGCGCCGTGACTTTTGCTTTATCCCGCCCCAGGGGTAAACGCGTCGGCCCGGGGCGCGTTGCCCTCGACTCGTCATGCGCGGGCTTGACCCGCGCATCCATCTTCTTTGCAAGAAAGTCTTTGCGAAGGTGGATGGATTGCCGGGTCAAGCCCGGCAATGACGGGGGATAGGTTGGCGCCGACGGCCGTTGGAACCGTCGGCGTCTCTGCACCGCGAGTGACAGCCTTCTCGCCCCGGACCGACGCGTTTGTCGTAGAGGTAAACGAAATCCTGCTTGTCGAGCGGCTTGTGGCAGTTGAAGCAGGCGCTGAGATTGGCCCCGGTGTTCACGCTCTTGTCGGCCTTGAAGGCTTGGTACTCCCACTCGCCGTTGCGCACGTTGTCGGGGTATTCGGCGCCCCAGCCCGCGCGCTTTTCCATCACCGCGTAGCCGATGAGGTTGCCCTTGATGAAGCGGCCGTTGGCGTCCTTCTCCGGATTGCCCTGGGCGTCGAGCTTGGCGGCGTATTGCAGCATCGTGATCACGGTGCCGCTCGGCAGCGGTTCGCCCTTCTTGGCGGCGTCGAGCGCCGCCGCGCTGGTGTAGAACTCGCGGAACTGCTTGTTGTCGGCCCGATCGACCGTGGTGAAGAGCACGCCCGCGGCGTGGTTCTCCGGGAAGGCGACCTTGTCGCCGCCGGCGCGCACGGGAACGATGACGGCCAGCGCCGCGACCGCGCCGGCGATGGACGCAATGGTGACGAAGGTGCGGATTGTCATGGTGTCTCCCCCTTTTGTTGCCGGGCGCGGCGTAGCGCGCGCGGCTGCCCCCGCAGCATATTTCGAAACCGAACAGAGCGGTTGTAACATGCCGGTGATGCTTTGCGGCTGGAGACCCGTGCACGGATCCGATGCATGTCCGCTGACCCGACCTCGCCGCTGACCTTCGCGGTCGGCGATATCCATGGCTGCCTCGACAAGCTCACTCGCCTGCTCGCGGCCTGCGAGGCGCATGCCGGCGCGCGACCCGCGCGCTACGTCTTCGTCGGTGACTATATCGATCGGGGGCCGCAGAGCCGCGGCGTGATCGACCTCCTCATGCGCGAGCAGGCGGCGCAGCCCGGCACCATCGTGTGCCTGCGCGGCAACCACGAGCAGATGGCGATCGACGCGCACGCGAGCGAGCGCGCCATGCCGCTGTGGCTGGCGAACAACGGGCTGAGCACCTTGCGCAATTACGGCGGCGACCGCATCTCGGACGAGCATCTCGCCTGGCTCGAAGCGCTGCCGTTCTGCCACGACGACGGGTTGCGCTTCTTCGTGCATGCCGGCGTCGATTTGGACGTCCCGCTCGACCAGCAGGAGCCCGAGGTGATGCTGTGGATGCGCGAGCCGTTCCTGACCTATTGCGACGAGGTCGATTGCGGCCGCTTCATCGTGCACGGCCACACGCCGCTGCGAACCGGCAAACCCGACCTGCGCCGCCGCCGCCTCAACCTCGACACCGCCGCGGTCATGGGCGGCCCGCTCAGCGCCGCCGCGTTCGACGACACGCAGGCGCCGCCGCTGGCGTTTTTGACGGATGGGGGCGCGGAGCGGGGGTCGGTGGGTCGCGGCGGGGCGCGTTCCTAGCGGGAACGGCAAATGCAGGCGGGGTGTTCCGGCGTGTAAGATTTGAATGCAGAGCTGAAACCGATTCCAACAGCGTTTAGTATTCCGCGAATCGCAGGGTGGCGTTCCGCGCGCGTGATGTCCTCTCCATCGCTGGGCCTTGCCGATCCGCCGTGGCAATTCATCAACAAGACCGGAAAGGTCGCGCCCGAGCATAGGCGGCTTTCACGCTACGACACCATGACGCTCGGCGAGATCATGGCGCTGCCGGTCGAAGAACTCGCGACGCCGACGGCGCACCTTTATCTGTGGTGCCCGAACGCGCTCTTGCCCGAGGGCCTCGCGGTGATGAAGGCGTGGGGTTTCAGCTACAAGTCCAACATCGTCTGGCACAAGGTCCGCAAGGACGGCGGTTCGGACGGCCGCGGGGTCGGCTTCTATTTCCGCAACGTGACCGAGTTGCTGTTGTTCGGCGTGCGCGGCAGGAACGCGCGCACGCTCGCGCCGGGGCGGCGGCAGGTGAATCTGCTGGCGACGCGCAAGCGCGAGCATTCGCGCAAACCCGACGAGCAATACGAGCTCATCGAGGCATGCAGTCCCGCGCCATTCCTGGAGCTATTCGCGCGGGGCAAGCGCAAAGGGTGGACGACATGGGGCGATCAGGCCGCGATCGGATATCGCCCGACGTGGAAAACATACGCGAATCATTCGGCAGCAGGCCGGATCATCGCTGCGGAGTAGCGCCGGCTTCGTGCCCCGCCTCACACGGCGCTCTGGCGAGGCGACCCTGCCCGCAAGGGCGAGGTGAAGCGCCTCACCGTCGTCCGGTTAGCTCTTCTTGCCGAAGGGATTCTGGCCCGGCTGGGGCTGCTCCCGTGCCAAAGCGAACGGCGAGAGGGCGGGGCCGCCCTTTTTCTTCTTGTTATGATCCGCCTTCGGCTTCTTCTTTTCCTTGTTGCTGCGCATCTGACCCTTGGCCATGGCGTTCCTCCCGTGTTGGCTTGCCCGCGTGCGCGGGCGGTGGAGGGATTCAAGCGCTGCCGGCGCACGGATTCAAGCGGGATGTCGCTAGCGTTGCTTCGGCGGTCGGCCGCATCCTTTGCGGTTCGCCCGATATCGAGCTCGCGGGCCAGCGAGCTGCATCCGCATCTCGGCTACATTTTGAATATTTTTCTTGACTACGTAATGCGGCTGTGCTAAATAGCTTCCCAGCCTCGCTC
>VAZL01000887.1 GCA_005883445.1 Alphaproteobacteria bacterium
TATGTGCGAGCTATGACGGTAGCTGCACTGCGTTCTCGCAGATGTCCTGCGCTGAGCTGAGGGCTGTGCTCTTCTTCGTGGCCTCACTCGCAGTTCGGATAGTTGTTGTGACGCTCCAAAGTTTTGCGCTGAGTCAGTTATGAAGGTCGCCAGGCTCATAACCTCAGCGTCGCTCGGTCGAAGGGTAAATGGACTTAGCCGGGCCTTTCAGGGCGGTGGGCTCGTTTAGAGTGAGAGTTGGCCGGGTCGGCCGTGACGGGTTGAGGTCCGCGAGAGAGGCTCGCGGCGCCCGTCGCGGAGATCCGCGATGTCACGTTCAATTGCTCGCGCTCGCGCCGGTCGAGATCGCACGAGCCTGTATCAGGAAATCACCGACGAGATCATCGCTGAACTGGAGGCTGGTCGCGTGCCGTGGGTCCAGCCGTGGGGGACCGCGGCGGCCAAAGGCGCTCACGATGCCAAAGAATGCGGCAACCCATCGCCACTATTCGGGACTCAATGTGCTCATCCAATGGGGCGCAGTCATCGAGCGCAGGTTCAGCACCCAGAATTGGCTCACTTTCCGGCAGGCTTTAGGCCTCGGGGGCAATGTTCGCAAGGGTGAGCATGGCACGACAGTTGTGTATGCTGACCACTTTGTGCCCGATGAGGAACGTAAGCGAGCCGAGCGCGATGGAGACGAACCCAGCGCGATCCGGTTCCTCAAACGATTTGCGGTGTTCAACACCGATCAATGCGAAGACCTACCTCGGGAGGTCGTGAGCGCTCCATCACCGGTTCCTGAAGGGCTCGTGGTACCGCCAGCAGAGGCGCTGATCGCCGCGACGGGGGCGAACTTCCGCATCGGCGGCGATCGCGCCTTCTACAACCCCAACTATGATTTCATCCAGGTGCCGCGGCCCGACGCTTATTTCGAGCCCATCAACTGGCACCGGACGGCCCTGCACGAGCTCGGTCATTGGACTGGCGCGGCGCAAAGACTCGATCGTGATCTCTCCGGCAGCTTCGGATCGAAGTATGCCCAGGAGGAGTTGGTCGCCGAGATCACCAGCGCCTTCGTGTGTGCTTCACTCGGCATCGTGCCAACGGTGCGCCACTCCGACTATATTGGCTCCTGGCTCGAGGTCCTGCGCGAGGATGATCGGTCTATCGTTCGCGCCGCCAGCGCTGCGTCAAAGGCGGCAGACTACCTACTCGCGTTCTGCCCCGAGTCCAACGAATGCGTTCAAGGTGTCGAATCATCCAACCATCTTCTCGTCAACGTGCGCTTGGCGAGGCTCCGAGATGCCAGCTGCAAGCGCGGCCGTCCTCGGTTCGAGGGCGGCCGTTGTCGCCGTGACGGGTCACCAGGCACGGAATCGGTCCGTCGCAACCCGTCGCGGAGACACGACGATGCGCAGGTCCAACGACCCGGCTCCAGGAGACTACGACGATTACTATATCGCCAGCATTCTCCGCAGCGAGAGCACGACGTTTCGCCTGAATCAAGGCATCCTTTTCACCGCATGCGATGCGCTAGGGCACGACATCCTCGAGAAAGCGATTTCGCGGACGCGCCAAATCGATCATTGGTTGGCCTCTAATTTCGACGGAGCAATCATATTTGACGTGGGCGATGCCGTGCAGCACGCCGCTGGCGAGGAGTCTGAATGTCGCGCCCACGACAATCTGAAGGCCGTTCCCCAAACAGCTGGTGTCGGCGACAAGGCGGTCGCGTGAGAGCGACATGTCTTCGCAAGCCGCCGATCTGGCACGCTGTCTCGCGCGTGATGCCGAGGCGGTGTGCCGCCGCTACCTCTCCAACGGCCGCCGCCAGGGTCGCTACTGGCTGGTTGGCGATCTCGCCAACACACCGGGCCGCAGCCTGTTCGTCCGCCTGACCGGACCGGAGAGCGGCAAGGGCGCCGCCGGCAAATGGACGGATGCCGCCACCTTGCGCGACGTGCTCGATGAGGCGCGATCCTTCCTCAGCCTGCCGCGGCTGGAACCGCCGCCTGATTGCCATAGGCGACAGCCACCGGCTCCGATGGGATCGCCTGAATCCGCGCGACGGCTGTTCGCGATGGCACAGCCGATTTCCGGCACGATCGCGGAAGCGTACTTGCGCAATCGCGGCATCACGGCTTTGCACGACGCTCCAGCGCTGCGCTTCCACCCCTGCTGCTATTACCGGCCCGACGCCGACGCGCCGACTGAGATCTGGCCGGCACTGATTGCTGCTGTCACCGACCTCAGCGGCGACATCACCGGCGCACACCGCACCTGGCTAGACCCGACGGGCGAGGACAAGGCCCCGGTCGACACGCCGAGGCGGGCAATGGGCCATCTGCTGGGGCACGGCGTCCGGTTCGGTGTCGTGACCGACGTCATGGTGGCTGGCGAAGGCATCGAGACCGTGCTCTCCGTCCGAAGCGTTCTGCCGAACCTGCCCATGGTTGCTGCGCTCTCCGCCAATCACCTCGCCGCCCTTCTCCTCCCGGCAATGCTTCGCCGTCTCTATGTCGTGCGCGACAACGATCCGGCCGGTGGCTTCGCCGGCGCGACATTGACCGAACGGGCGCAGGCGGCAGGGATCGAGGCGCTCACGTTGTCGCCGATGCTGGGGGATTTCAACGAAGACCTCCGCCGCCTTGGCGTCCATCATCTTCGCACGGCCTTGCGCTTCCAGCTTGCCCCGGAAGATGTGCCCCGCTTTCTGAGCTTGACGGACCGGCCGCCCGGGTCGGGACGATGACTGCGAGGCTCGCTCTCGGACCCGCGTGGGGACTTTGGTCTCCCAGCTTTGCATCGCGAAGCAAAATAGCCGCCGACCGCCGTTGCAGGCCCGGTCCGCTCGCCGTCGGGTGATCGCCGCGAAGGCCGCGGTGGGCGCGGCCGACCGACAAGAGGACCATCACAATGGCAACCGATCGCGACGACACGGATTTCGATCCGCCGCACTCGTCATCTGCCACCGATCACGTCCTCACCGAGCTCCAGCTCTATGGCCATCGTCCGTTCCAGGACGAACCCGACGCTGGTCGCGACCCTCCGTGACACCCGCCTCGAACCCGACCTCGAGGACCTGCTTTGGTCTGCCGTCAATCTCTTCCACCGCGCCGCTGACCGCGTGCAACGCGAGCTCGACGACAATGAAGACGCGCAGAAGCGCAGCCAGAAGGAGCAGGACGGCTCGGAGATCCGCTCGGTCGAATTGGAACGTCTCTCATCGCACGCTGACCGCGGCGATGATCGACAGCCGCGACTTTCTCGCTGCCAAACGCCGCGCCGAAACCGACGTGCTGCTTCCCGCCGGACCCAGGGTCGCCTTCACCGGCGGCCTTGACTTCAACGATCATGCCGCGATCTGGTACGTGCTCGACAAAGTCCACGCCAACCATCCCGACATGGTGCTGCTGCATGGCGGCAGTCCGAAGGGCGCAGAGCGCATCGCTGGCTGCTGGGCCGACAACCGCAAGGTCCCGCAGGTCGTCTTCAAGCCGGACTGGAACCGTCACGCCAGAGCCGCGCCGTTCAAGCGCAACGACCGGGTCCTCGACGTCCTCCCGATCGGCGTCATCGTATTCCCGGGCTCGGGCATCTCGGCGAATCTCGCCGATAAGGCGAAGAAGCTTGGTATCCCGGTCTGGAAGCTTGGCGATGGCGGCGCGTGAGCGCCGCCGCACTCCTTCAATGCCCGCTGATAGCAGCTCGCAGAATCCGGCTTGCCGCTTGTACGACAGCCGACTCTTCACAGCCTCGTTCGCCATCGTTCGGCGGCAAAACCCATCCGACGCGCACCGCTCCAACTTGGTGTGAGCTCAAGCAGCACACGGCGCCGTGTGTAGCCAGTATCCAAGTAGTAGATTCCAAAGACGACTGGGATCGGGTATTCTAAGCATCGCGCCGTGGTGGTGGTGGGAGGCGCGGCCGTCGACTTTAGTGCGGAGACCCACCACCATGATTATCATCGGCATCGTT
>VAZL01000040.1:0-2407 GCA_005883445.1 Alphaproteobacteria bacterium
GCACCTGATTCACGGCGGTCTCGGTGAGATACTTCGGATAGAAGCGCCAGGCTGGCTCGATCAGGAAGCCAGGTCGTCGATCGCGGCGGAACTTGCGTCGCAGAAACCCGCATTCGAGCGGGTGCATCTTCTCGAAATCGATGCTGCCCTTGAACCAAGTGAGCAAGAACAACGCGTTGCCCGCGTTGGCTCCCACCGAAGCCAGGCGGCGAAGCACGGTCTTGATATGTTCGGTCGTGTAGTAGCGCCGCCATGCGCTCTGATAGGTGTGCTCCCACTCCTCCCGCGACATCCGAGGGTGAGCGGTGGTCACGTGATTGAGGTCGTACCTGTTCAGGTCGGAATCGAGCGGGGTGCCGGCCTTCACCAGCCTGCGGTGGTCCTCGCAGCCCGGCAGCGGCGTGAGATAGAAAAATTCCAGCAAGTCGACCGGCAGTTCCCGCTTGATGACGTCGATGTCGTGCGCGATCGACGCCGGGGTGTCGTTTGGGAATCCGAGAATGTAGCCGGCATAGGTGACGACACGGGCGGCTTTCCAGGCGAGCAGCATCTCGCGATATTCGGTGATCCGATGAACACCCGTCGCACGCCCGCCCGCGCGCATTTCTCGATGAAATTGGGAAGCTTGTGGCAGAGCGTATCCACCTGGATGATGAAGCCGATATTGAGCTTCTCGACTTCGCGCAGGTCTATCAGGCGGTCGAGGATCGGCTCCCAGTCTTTGTTGCGGGCAAAATTGTCGTCGGTGATGAAGAAACTGCGCATGCCTTCGGCGTAATTGAGGCGCACGATCTTCTCGACATCGGCGGGCGAGCGCCGCCGTGACTTGCGCCCCTGCACGTTGATGATCGTGCAAAACGAACATTGAAAGGGACAGCCGCGGCCGGCGTCGAAGCTGGTCACGCCTCCTGCCGTGCGGCGCACGGTTTCGGCGGCCAGCAGCGGGATCGGGGTTCCCTCGATCCCGGGCAAATCATCCATGAAGTTGTAGAGCGGCGCGAGCGCCCCCGCGTCGGCATCCTGTAGGACCCGCTCCAGCCGGCCTTCGGCCTCGCCGGCGAACAGCGACACTCCCATCGCCGTGGCGCACTTGAGATCGGGGTCGGCGTCATCGAGCATGCTGAGCGTGCCGGAGACATGAAAGCCGCCGATCGCCACCGGGATGTCTCGCTTACGCAGCGTCGTGGCGAGGTCGAGCGCGCGCGGGAACTGGTTCGACTGAACACCGACCAGCATCACCATGCCGGCGCCGGCGGCGTCGATCATCGCGGCAAGACGATCGCAGCGGATGCGCGTATTGGTCTCGTCAAACGCATGAACGTCGATCTCGACATCAGGCCCGAGCACGCGCCGATCGGCGCAATCTTGCGCGAGACCATAGAGCGCGGCCAGCGAGGTAGACGGTATCGGCGAGCGAAACCACTGGATGACGTAGCCGTCGTCGTCGTAATGCGACGGCTTCACCAGCACGAGGCAAAAGCGCTTCTTACCGCCGCTTTCCACTGAGAGTTCCCTCGCGCGCCAAGGCGTATGTTTCGGGCGGCTCAAATCGCCCGCGATCAGCATCCGGCCCTAGGGCGGAAACTTGAAATTGAGCCCGACCTTAACGACGTTGATGCCTTTTTCCTCCGATCCCCCATTCGGCCGCGAAGTAGTAAGGTCCCTTGCGGCCCTTGCCGGCAGCTCGTGACCCTCATGTTCACACTGTATTCGTAACGGCATGGCCGAAAAGTTACAACTACGCAAGAATGAGATTGTTCAGCGCGCTGTTGCTTTTTTGCCAAGGTAGCCCTTACGCCACGAACCGACACTCGGAGGCCGGTGTACGCGTATCCATGTTGCGACCGCGGTTGAGGTGATCGTCGATCTCCGCGGCGCAGCCGATCATTCGGCCATAGAGGAATACGGTGAATGCCGCCGTCTCGAGATCACGTTCCCCGAGCGCTCCGCTCTTGTAGTCCTTCCACAGCAGCGCAAGCAGGAGCGCCGCTATCACGGCGTCGACATTGACATAGAACACATAAGGAGACGCGCCGACGTCGTAAAGCGCTTGCACCAGCTGCCGGTAAAAGTCGTGAAAGATGTTGTAGTCGCCGCGTTCTTCCATGATCTTGGCGATGAACCGCTCGCGCGGATCGTGATTGATCGGATTGCCTTTGAACACGGGATGATGCACTCCCGGCAGCGCGCGCGGGCCTCCGGTGCCGAGTTCCTTTCCTTCTGCTTTCTCGCGCACGTAAGCCTTGGCAAAATCGGTCGCCATCGCCTTGAGATCGAGGCCGTGCTTCGGATCGGTCGGATCCTCGAGGTTCTTGTCCTTGAACTGGTCGAGCAGGAAAGCCATGCCTTCGAATCCGTTGCCGCCGTGGCTGTAGCCGGTGTGGGTCAGGAATCCGACCATGGCCTT
>VAZL01000040.1:2661-14172 GCA_005883445.1 Alphaproteobacteria bacterium
TGATCCTCGAGATGCGTTTGCGCATCAAAGGGCCCCAAGCAATCGTCGTAGCAAGCGCGGCTAGAACGGCATCTCGATGAACCGGCGCGGAAAAACTCTCCAGGAGCTTGAGGAACAGCGACTTTGCGCCTCGCGCGCGGACCGCCTTGATCATGAGGGCGGGCCGAACGTCCCGATCCGTTTCGGTTGCGAGGAACAAGGCCTTGGTTTTATCGGTCACATCGACCTTGCGCAAATCGAAGCTCTCGTCGCGCGCGTCGGTGAGACCGCTGTGGGCGAAGAGGTCGATGAGGGCGTCGGTGCAGGCAAGCGCTCGCTCGACCCTTTTTGGCCCGATGATGCTCGCCGCCGCGGCCATGACCGTGTTCGGCGCATTGCCCGCCTCGCGCGCCGCGTCGGCGGCAACGAGCGCCGGATCGCCTACCAAATTGACCTCGGCGGCGACCGCGACATCGAGTAGCGCACGGTCGTTCGCATCCGCGATCTCGTGCACGAGCGGAAGCGCGAAGTTCGCCTCCAGCGGTTCGCGGGCGAGATCGAGCACCGGGACGCCGTGCACGCTCGTCACCTGCGTCTTGTCATCCATGACCGAAGCGCCGGAGCAATCCTTCATGGTTTGCCGCGGGATGACGGCACCGATCTGCCTGTTCAGCGCCGCGATCTGGGCATCGTATGGGGGCATCGCCGCGACGACGCCGAGATCGAGCTGCTGCGGCAACTTGATTCCCAGGTTCGAGCCGAACCACGGCTTGAGCGCCAGGTTTCCCTCCGGGGCGAAGTCAGGCCGGGTGGCGTTCTCGCGCATGACCGCGGTCAGCGCCGCCGGGATATGAGCGATGTTGGTGACGACGGCTCCTTTCGCCGAGAACACCGGCTTCTCGGGCGTAAAGATGCCGTCGACGCCGAACATCTCCATGAACCAGCGTTCCTTGGCGACGGCATCGTCGGCGCCGCCCGACATCGCGCCGGCATGACCGACGGCGCGGGTCAGCTTGCTCTTCCAGCGTCCAACCACGCAGGCCACGAGCGGCTTGGTGAAGTGGGCGTCGAGTTCGTAGTAGCCGCCCGGCTCCACGTAAAGCACCGCCGCCTTGCTGCGCGCGTCGTTGGCGAGCGCGAAAGCGAACTCGGGTGCGGCATAGTGGATGTAGACATCCTTGCCGCTCGAGATCAGCGTGGTGGTGCCCCAGCCGGCCATGCGAAGGTAGGTGGCAATGGTCGTGGTGAAATTGCCGGAGTTCGAGAGGATCGCGATCGATCCCTTCCTGAGCGCCTCGTCGGGACTATCGCCGCCCAGCGCGCCGCCGATGCGCACTTCGTTCCAAGCATCCGCCACGCCCAGGCTGTTGCCGCCGAAAATATCGATGCCGTTCATCTGCCCCATGGCGCGGATCTCGCGGGCGTCATGCACCGACATCTTCTCGGTGACGATAAAGACCTTCTCGAGCGCCGGATTCACCCGGATCAACTCGGCCACGCCATCGCGCGCCGCGGCGGGCGGGAGATAGATCACGCCGCAATTGAACCGATGGCCCGCCTCGAGCCCTTCGAGCACGCTGTTGTAGACGGGGATGTTCCCTTTCGTCGTCTGCATGAACTGCCCGCGCCGACCGGGCGAAGTGCCGAATACGACATTGCCGCCGGAATAGGCGTGACCGACCGGTGTAACGCTGCTCGACTCGCCGCCAAGGATGTTGAGCACGCACACGCGGTCCTGGCGGGTGGCAATCTCGGCGAGCGAGCCGATGCCGACGAAGTATCTGAAGCTGCCGACGCCCCGCTTCTGCATGATACGCTCCTGGGAACGAAAACCGTTGCGAATGCGCTGAGCAAAACTCGCCGCCGTTCACGCCGCCATTACCTTGGCCGGCTCGGCGATCCTGAGATGCTTGGCGATCTCGGCGCGGGCGCCCGCTCTCATCCACGTGTCGACTGCGCGCGCGTAGTTGATCACCTCGCTCATGTCCGAATCGAAGCCGAAGATGCGGTACGGCAGGCCGAGCGCCTCCATGGTGTCGCGCATGGCGCCCATGCCGCGCACGAGATTGGGCCCGCCGCGGCCGATGACGACGAAGAGCGGGGTCGGGCCGTTGCGGCTGTAGTACTCGCGCAGCGCATCCGCCATGGCGCGGAATGTCTCGAAGATATCGGTATTGTTGGACTTGCCGCCGATGATGAACAGCACATTCGTCTGCTTGAGCCAGTGCTTGAAACAGATCTCGGCGACCGCCTTCATCTTGGCGTAGGGCGGATTGCCGCCGAAGTCCGACGAGATGATCGCATTGTCGCCGAGAAGCTCGGTGACCAACGAGTTGGCGCCGCCGCCGAAGGTGGGCGCCAGAATGGTCCCCTCGGCGTTGATGACGTAAACGTCGCTTTGGCCCTGGTAGGTGCGCAGCTGATTGATCTCGTGCTCGAAATCGGAATAGTCCACTGCAAACAGATGTTGAGGGAGTTGAAGGCGCTGCCAGCGAGGATCATCGCGGTCGAAGCCGCACTTGAAGTCGCAGGCGACCGGCGTAAGCCTGCCCGAACGGTCGGGGCGCATGCGGATCGGGTTCAGCTCGAGCGTCGTCATCCCGTAGTCGTGGAAGAGCTCCCAGAGCTTCGGCAGATGCTGCACCAGCGGCGAGATGATTTCTTTCGGCGCCTTCAGATTGGACAGTGCGTTGGCTACGACAAAGGCCTTGAAGCCGGTCAGCGGATCGAACGGAACCTGCGCAACCTGGGATTTATCGAGCTCTTCAATGTCCATACCGCCGTGGTGGGTCAACGTCATGGTCGGCGCGCGGAAGTGCGTCGAGTCCGTCAGTGAGAAGTACACCTCGTGCTCGGCCGGTACCGCGCCTTCGAAGGTGACGCCGTTCGCCTTGGCGAACTGATTGCCGTGTCGATGCTCGACGAAGTAGAGCCGCTCCTTCTCCTTGAGCGCGGTCTTGAGATCCTTGGCCCGGCCCAACAAGCCTGCCTTGCCCTTCTTGCCCACCCCGCCCTTGAATACGGGCTTGATGAACACCGAGCCATGGCGCTCGATCAGCGCTTTGATCTCGTCCTCGCTCGCGTCCGAACCCAGCACCTCGGCAGCCGGGAAGCCGACGAATTGCAGCATTCGGCTGCCGTAGAGCATGCCCGTCACTTGCATGTTTGCGCTCCTTCCTCGGCCCCGCCTGCGCCCCACCCTCGAAGTCGGTGATCGAAACGTCGAGCCCATAATCCTTGAAGTGACCGCGACGCTCGGCCAGAGTCAGAGGAAGATAATAGAGATGCGGCTTGTTGCCCACGCCGAGCCTGAGCGAAGGTTTTTCGAGCTGCTGCGCGCGACTCACCCCTGCGAAAGCGGTGAAGAATGCCGCGCCAGCCAAGCCAGCCGTAAAGGTTCGGCGGTCCAAATCCATGACGTCCGTGCTGCCCGTTCGTTCTCGCCAGCATAGCGCAACGCAAACCGCATTTCATCTCGGACCCATCGTACCCGTTGCCTTTGTCCTGCAACGGGCCTGTCTCTTCTCCCTTTGGGCTCAATGGCCGCGGGAATAGTTCGGTTACGACATAGGAGGCGATGAATGGACCTGCTGACACGACTGAGGGCGCAACCGCTGCCTTTCGCCGCTCTTCTCGGCATCGAGCTCCTCAGCGCCGAGCCCGAGAAGATCGTCGGCGAAATGACCGTTCGGCCCGAGTTCTGTACGCGCCCGGCGGTTCTCCATGGCGGCGCCATCATGGCCTTTGCCGATACGCTCGGCGCGCTCGCGACCATCGCGAATTTGAAGGATGGAGCGAGCACGACCACGATCGAAAGCAAAACCAACTTCATCGGCGCGGCAACGGTCGGCAGCCGCGTTGTCGGCGAGACAACGCCGCTCCACCGCGGAGGGCGCACGATGGTGTGGCAAACGCGCGTTACGATCGAGGGGAAGCTCGTTGCGATCGTGATGCAAACGCAGCTTCTGCTATGAAGTCGCTGCTGGAGTTGGCAAGCAGCCCCCTACTCCGCCAGCGGGATCACCGGAGGGCCGCCTTGGGTCGGCGGTTGCGGCATGGGGCGCCGCTCCCGGCTTCGTCGTCTCACCGGGACATCTCCCTCTCGCCATGCGTTTCCAGCAACGCGAGCAGGCGCTTGCGCATGATGAGTCCCGGCCGATCCGAGGGCATGTGCATCTCGATCTTGCGGGTGACGTCGACGATGGCGTCGGGGTCGGTGGACTCCAATATCTCGCGATCCTCCTCGATGATCGCCGCGTCCCAGTCGATCAGTTCCTGCGTGGAACAGTCCTCTTCTCGATCGTTGCGGAACAGGATTTGCACCAGCTGGATGCTGCCGTCGTCGATCGGCGTCGCCGAATTGAAGATGATGTGACGCAGTCCGTTCGGATATTCGATGTCGAGCGTACGGCAGAACGGCATGAACCAGGCATTGCGCATGTGGCGCTTGGTGGTGGGCTCGGTCGTGCCGGTCACTTTCCACGAGCTCGTATTTTTCCGGCTTGGGCTGATCGAGCTGCCCGAAGGTCGATTTGTGAACGAAGGAGAAGTGCGAGTTGTCGAATGAATTCTCCATCATTCGCAGCGGGGCGGTGTTCCAGCGATCGTAGAACTGATTTATTCGTCGGTAGGATGGATCGCGGTCCTGCGGAAGGTCGGGGATCGGCTGCAAGGGATCCTCGAGCGAAACCCACACGTATCCATAGCGCGTGTCGCAGTGGAAAGCCTTGACGCGCGCGTCGGGCAGCGGCTGATCGGGCGAAAACTGCGGGATGCGCACGAGCTTGCCGGTGCGGTCGTAGGTCCAGCCGTGGTAGCCGCAGGTGATATGGCCCTTGTTGCTCCAGCCTTTCGACAGCTTGGCGGTGCGATGGCAGCAGCGGTCGGCAAGCGCTGCCGGTTTTCCCTCGCCATCGAGGAACATGACGATTTTCTCGCCGAGCAGGACAAACGGCTTCGGCCCATCCGCGAGCATCTCGATCGGCACGGTCGCATACCAGAAGCGGCGAAGGACCTTTTGTTTGGTGCAGAGCATGGATGCTTCCTCCCGTGGGCTCACGATGCCAGACGCGTCACGACGCGCGCGGCGTCATGGCGAAGCTGCGCAAGGTCAATTCCAGGAATTGTACCATCGCTTACGACGATGCGGCCGCCGACGATCAGATGCCGCAGGTGGGCGTCGCCCGCGCAAGCGACCGGTCCAATGAGCGGATCGTGCAGGCCGAAATAGCGCGGATGCGACAGGTCGAAGATCGCAAGATCGGCGAGCTTGCCGGGAGCGATCACGCCACCATCCTCGAAGCCGAGCACGCGGGCGCCATGGGCGCTCGCCCAGCGCACCACGTCCTCGACGGCGACCGCGCCGGCGCCCTTGACCGCGCGGTGGGTGTGCCAAGCGCTGTGCATTTCACTGATCATGTCGGCGGACTCGTTGGAGGCCGCGCCGTCGACCGCGAGCGAGACCGCGCCTCCCAGCGCTGCGAGCCTTTCCGCCGGCGCAATTCCCGAGCCGAGCCGGCAATTCGATTGCGGACAGTGCGCCATCCCGGTGCCGGTTTCGGCAAGAATGCGGATCTCCTCGTCATCCAGGTGCACGAGGTGCGCCAGCCAGACGTCGCCGCCGAGATAATCGTGATCCGCCATCCACTGGACCGGCCGCTTGCCGAAATTGGCGAGACAGAAATCCACGTCGGCCGAAGTCTCGGACAAATGACCATGGATGCGCAGGCCCATGCGACGGGCGGCGGACGCGACGATCTTGAGCTCGTGGGCCTCAAGCGACCAGGGCGGCGTCGTCGGAGCGAATGCGACGCGGCGCATGCCCTCCGGCGAGGGGTCGTGATAGCGCTGCGCGCACGCTTCGACCGATTTGATCATTCGGTCGAGCGGCTCGGCCGGCGTCGGGATGAGATCAGGCGTGTCGAACGTGCGCGCCTTGGTCGCGCCGCCACGACAGAAGACGAGACGTATTCCGAGCTCTTGCGCCACCTCGAAAATCACATGCGACGGGTCGAAACGATAGCTTTCGGCATAAAGATAATGGTGATCGGCGGCCGTTGTGGTCCCCGAGAGAAGCAGCTCGACGAGTCCGATCCGCGCAGCCGTGCGCAGCGCCTCCTCGTCGATCTTGTGCCAGTAGGAATAGGGCACCGCGCGCAGCCAAGCGAGCAGCGGGACGTCGATGCCGGCACGCACGCCTTTAAGGACGCACTGGAAGAGATGATGATGCGTCGAGACGAGGCCGGGATAGATCACGCAGCCGCTGGCGTCGATGAGGCGCTCGCCCGGCGCCGGTTCGAGCGCGCCGACCGCCGAGATGCGTCCATCGCGGATGCGAATCGCACCGCTCGCGCGCATCGCAACGCCGGGCAATCCGGTGAAGATTCCTTGCGCGCCCTGGATGAGCATGGAGGTCATGCGTCGGCTCCCACCTCGCTTTCGTGCCAGGCGCCGAGCGCCAGCTTGGACAGCCCCACCATTATGGTGAACAGGCCCACGCCAGCCAGGGTGATGAGAAAGAGCGCGGCGAACATGCGCGGGATATCGAGCTGAAAGCCCGATTGGAGGATTTCATAGGCCAAGCCTGCGCTGCGTCCTCCGGTACCGGCGACGAATTCGGCGACCACCGCGCCGATCAGCGCGAGGCCGCTGGAAATCCGCAATCCGCCGAAGAAATACGGCAGCGCGCTCGGGATGCGCAGTCGCCACAGCGTCTGCATGCGTCCCGCGCGGCTCATGCGGAAGAGGTTCACCAGGCCCGGATCGACGCTGCGCAATCCGAGCGTGGTGTTGGATATGATCGGAAACAACGCCACCACGGTCGCGCATACGGTCAAGGCGACCTGCGTGTTCTTGACCAGGATGATGATTAACGGCGCGATCGCCACGATGGGCGTCACTTGCAGCAGAACCGCGTAGGGAAAGAAGCTCATCTCGATGGCCCGGCTCTGCACGAACAGGAACGCGATCAGCGTGCCGATCACAATCGCCGCGAAGAACGCCTGCAGGGCAATGCGCAGCGTCATGCCGAGCGCCGCCAGCAGCGTGGGCCAGTCGCTGGCGAGCGTGGCTGCGATATCGCTCGGTTTCGGGAAGAGAAAGATCGGCACGTTGAAACTGCGGCAGGCGATCTCCCACAGCGCGACCGCGAGCACGCCGACCGTCAAGGGCGCGGCGACGGTCATGAAGGTTTCGGACTGGGCAAGCGGGCGCACCGCGCATTCCTTGCTATGAGCGCATCTGCTCCACGGAGACTTCGGTGAGCAGAGCCGACAGGGCGCGGCAGTGCTCGGCAAAACGCGGAGAGTTGCGAAAACTTTCATCGCGCGGATGCGGCTCGTCGATCGCCATGACCTTGCAAATGCGGCCGGGTTGCGCGCCCATGATGATCACGCGCGTCGACAGAAACACCGCTTCATAGATCGAGTGGGTGACGAATACGGTCGTCAGCTTGCGTTCCCACCACAGGCGAACAAGATCGGCGTCGAGCCGATTGCGAGTGAACTCGTCGAGCGCGCCGAACGGCTCGTCCATAAGAAGGAGGTTGGGTTCGACGACCAGGCTGCGCGCGATCGACACCCGCATTTTCATCCCGCCGGACAACTGCCGCGGATAATGGCGGGCAAATCCTTCAAGGCCCACGCGGGAGAGCGCGTCGGCCACGCGCCGGCGCGATTGGGCGGCCGACATGCGGGCGAGATCGAGCGGGAGACGCACGTTCGCCTCCACGCGCGCCCATGGCATGAGCGTCGGATCCTGGAAGACGAAGGCGATCGATCGTCCGCGGGCGCCGACCTTGTCGAAGCCGCCCGACCACCACAGGATGCGGCCTTCGGTCGGCTCGAGCAGATTGGCGATGAGCTTGAGCAGCGTGCTTTTGCCGCAGCCCGAGGGACCGATCAGGGTGAGGAATTCGTTGCTCGCGACCGTCAGATCGATCGTGGCGAGCGCGCGCGTGCCGTCGGGAAAGACCTTGTCCGCGGACAAGATCTCGACCACCGGCGCCCCCGCGCCGGCTTGTTTATCCGCTTTCGCCGACAGCGCGGTGTTGGGCGCCAACACGACCGCTTACATCGAGAGCTTGAGGGTTTTGACGAACCGGTCGGTAAAGCCTTGCTTCCAGTCGACCTCGGGCTTGAGCAGCCCGGCGGAAACCATGAAGTCGTAGGTCGCGTTCCAACGGGCTTGCGTGATGATTCCGATCCCCATCGTCTGCGCATCGCCGCTGTCCAGCACCTTGAGCGCCTTCAACTGCTCGATGCCGAAGGCGATCTGCTCGTCGCTCATCTTCGGATTGTCGGCCTTGATGAGCGCGTTCGCCGGCGCCGGATTGCTGAGGTAACTCTTCCACCCTTCGAGCGATGCCTTCACGAAGCGCGCGGTGACGTCCGGTTTTGTGTCGACGAAGCCGCGCGTCGTGACCATGGTCGTGCCATAGGGCGGATAGCCGTCCCGCGCGAACAGGAAGAACTTGACCGGCACGCCCTGCAGCTTGGCCTGAAACGGCTCCGATGACGGGTAGGACTGCTGGACCACGTTCTTATCCGCGAAGAAGGGCTGCAGATTGAAGGTATAAGGCTTGGTCTGTTCGTCGGTGTACTTGAATTTCGCCTTGAGCCACGGCCACCACGTGGTGCGGCCGGGGGTCGCCACCAGGATCGTCTTGTCCTTGAGGTCGCCAAGGCCCGCCACGTGATCGTGGGCCATGATTCCTTGCAGATCGAACTGGAACGACGTCGCGACGGTGATGACCGGAAGCCCTTGCTCCAGCATCTTGAGGACCTGGAGATCGTAGCCCATCATGAAGTCGGTCTCGCCGGCCAGCAGGAGTTGCATGCCGTTGACCTGCGGGCCGCCCATCTTGAGCGTGACATCGAGCCCAGCCTTCTCGTAAAGCCCGGTCGCCTTGGCTTGATAGAAGCCGCCGTGCTCGGCCTGTGCGAACCAGCTCGTGAGAAACGTCACCTTGTCGGCCGCAGACGCCGCGGTCGACCCCACGATTACGCCGGCCATCACCGCCGCCAACGAGCGGATGCGCCCAAAGCTCAAAATATTCGCAGACATTGTGAGCCTCTTGCTGATCGAGTTCGGGGGATTCAGTGCAAGCCGGGTGCCAGACCGAGGCGCAGGATTGCTTGGGCGGCAATCGCCGCCGGGCCGAACCACGGTGCAAAAGCCTGAGCAATCTCAGCAAATTCCATCGACCGGCCGGCTTTGAAAGCGAGAAACCCAAGCAATGCCGCTGACGCTCGCCTCGCCAGGGGCTCACGGGATGAATTGCTCAGTTCTTCGGCAAATGCCGGTTTTCCATGCACGAGCGCGTGCCGTTGCTTGAGGGCCTGCGCTTGGATGGTGTCAAAACTATACCGGCAAATTTCGCGTTAGGCTGGCTCTGCTATGTTTTCGAGCGCGCGTCGATCGGAAATGATGATCGAACCTCCTGAAATGCGAACGACTCCGGTACGCTGCCAATTGCGAAGGCACTTATTGACGCTCTCGCGCGAGCCACCCAGCATGTTTGCCAGCTCCCGTTGACTGAATCGAATTTTTGCCGGTTCCGCAGCCGCAGAATCGGCCTCCCAATTCAAGACCCGCAGCATCGCCTTCGCCAATCGCACGGGAAGCTCGAGCAATGCGACTTCGGCGAACACTTGATTGGTATGCCGCAATCGCTGACACAAGACTTTGACGAGGCTGGGCCAGGCGGATGGGTTTCGTTCGAAGAACGAGAGAATCTCACGCCGGTCCAGTATCGCCACAGTGCATGCAGTCTCCGCAACAGCGTCTGCAGATCGCTCTTTGCCGTCTAAAACCGCAAGCTCGCCGAATACCTCGCCGGGCTGAATCACTGCCAGCAACAACTCTTTGCCTCCTGAGGACGGCACGCTGATGCGGATGGTTCCGCTGAGCAGAGCCATCATCTGGTCGCCGGGAGAGCCGATGGCGAAGACGGTTTCGCCGGCGTTAAACGTCCGCACACGCGCAAGAGCAACGACCTCGGCCCGCTCGTCGGGACGCAAGCCGCCAAACAGACTGCAATTCAGGAGAAGGTAACAGGCGTCCTTGAGTGTCCTTTTGTCCGGACCCACGACGTCGTCTCTCCGCGCGGTGTGAGCGAACTCATCGATGCTCGACTGAGTCTCGATCATCATGTGCCCGCCCCGACGAAGCAGTCAATCAGAAACGATCGCGCCCTCGTCCAATCCCGCGGTCATATGACAGTCTTATAGTATTTAGCTATAGCGCTTCGGCATCACTGCCGCCGCTCTGGGCAAGACGGCTAGAGATTCCGCAGCTTGCGCGCGCCAAATTCCCCGAGCCGCCGGAAAAAATTTTTTCAAGGTGTGAAGTAGCTCACACGTAACGTTGCCGCCCCAGGTTCATCGTGCGTCCGGTGAAGATGCCGATTCGCCGGAGATCGTTTTCCATTGCCGGCGTCACGGCAAGCGGACTCTGGTCGAGGAAGGAGATTGGCAATGCGCAGAATAACTCTTGTCGCCGCGATCTGCGTCGTGGCTGGAACGACGATGATCATCGCCGGCTGGGACTTCGGTACGCCCGAACCGAAAGCGGCGATCGCGACCGCCGAGGCGGCAGTGGCGGCAGATTTGATCTCGCCGTTCGAGATCATGATAAGGCACGGCAGAAACCTTCCCGTGGAAGCTTGGGACGCGTTTTGAATTCGTCGGATTGAGGGAGAACTGCGATGGCTACGTTGATTCGCTCCGTCAGACGGTTTTTTCGTCGCGATACGACGCGCTGTTCCGGGACGGAATTCTGCGCCTTCGGCCTCTGATCCCGAGGAGCTTCGAACCGCAGGCGAGTGACCGGCGGCTCACGCTCCGCGGGATTTCCTTTCAACGGCCCACCAGACGGAGCGGGGTGTCATGGGAAGAGGCGGCATAGCTTCTTACTATAGCGGGCTGTCCCGGGAGGACCGGCGCACATTCGATCGATGGCTCAAAGCAAATGCCATCGTGGGGGCGATCTTCGCGACCGCACTTATCGTAATGGCATTGACGGGCTCGAGGTCCGTGGGGCCACGTGGTGCGGAACTCGCGAGCAGGACGAAAGCTTCGGACGTTGCGGTATCGGAACAGCGCTGGCGGCAACCCGGCATAGCGACCACCCAGGACCCCAAGGTCCGGCAGAAGCTGTTCTGATTAATTTCACCCGGCGCCAGGCTCTCCACGCCCCGTCTTTTTTCCGCAGGGGCTTAGCGATCGCTGGCACATGTCCGCCTGGCTCCCAAAGCATCGGACCACGCTTTACCTCAATCGTGGCGTCAGCCAGCGTTGGGCGGCGCCTCAACTTCTCAGCAGGATCCTGCACCAGCCCAGCTGAGGCAAGGGCATTGCCGTCAACGCCGGTGAGCTGCATCGCGGGTCCCCGACGCATCGGCTCCAGCTTGTTCTGCCGTCGATCCGATTGCTCGGACTGACGTCAGATACGCGGGCGGCCGCTTGCTCGATTGCCCGCTTCATAATGTCAGCGGGCGAGGCACAAGCTGTGCCGGAATAAACCTGCTCGATC